>JAYVBS010000354.1:0-2072 GCA_043750315.1 Chitinophagaceae bacterium | reverse complement strand
GTGCTGGTGGTAGTGTAGTATTAACTTCTTCTGCTGGTAATAGCTATCAATGGTATTTAAATACTGTGGCTATTAGTGGGGCTACTGGTTCTACTTATACTGCAACTGCTGCTGGTGCTTATACTGTAACTGTTACTAATGGCAATGGATGTGCTAGTGTAGTTAGTGCTGGAACTACTGTAGTTGTAACTGCTGCTCCTACAACTCCAGTGATTACTGCTGGTGGGGCAACTACTTTCTGTTCTGGTCCAAGTGGATCAGTAACATTAAGTTCTACTGCTGCTACAACTTATCAATGGTATAAAAATGGAGTGGCAATCAGTGGGGCTACTGCTCAAACTTATGCTGCTACAACTTCTGGTAGTTATACTGTAATCACTGGTAATGGTGGTTCTTGCCCTAGTTTGGTAAGTAATGTAATAGTTGTTACTGCCAATGCTTCACCAACTGCAGGGTATATTTTATTATTAAATAATGTACCAACTGCTGTTGGACCTTCAAATCCTGTAACCAGATGTTTTAATACAACGGATGACTATTCATTCATCAGCAATATAACTATTCCTTCAGGTAGTTATACATTAGCTTGGGATTTTGGTACAACAAATGTGGTCTTTACAAATGGCACTGGACCAGCATCTAATAACCCTAGAATTACTTATACTGCAGGCGGTGTTTATCCTGCAACATTAACTGCAACTGGTTCTAATGGTTGTGTATCTACATATACAACAATAATTACTATTGAGCAACCAATTGCTGCATTTACACCTACTGTAACTTATAACCCTGATATATTTGCTAATCCAACTGTAAGTATAGTAAATAGTTCAACAGGTGCAACCAGCTATACTTGGAATACAACAGGTACATCTTCTACTGCTTTAACAGGAACTACACCTTCTACATATACTTATAGTAGTGGTGGAACTAAAAACATCACATTAACAGCTGCAAGTACTGCTGGTTGTACAAATACTGCAACTATGCCTGTAAGTATTACTATTACACCAAAAGCTCAAATATCAGTCCACACTGCAACTGCAAATGTTACTGTACCAATGGTGGGTATTGTTAATTATACTTACTATACTGTAACAGCGTATCACCCTTCAATACCATTAAATCAGACTTCAATAGTAACAGGTACAATCGCTAACTATACTATTCAAATACAATACAGTTACTTAGGTGGACCATTAACACTTTATGGCACATCTACTAATGCTGATATTACATTTAGTATACCAACTTCTGATGTAGGAAATTATGTATTCACAATTACCTTAGTAGCTACAAGTAACTTAGGTGTAAGTAATACAACAGTGGCTACTTTAGGAAACCTTGCTCAACACTTTACCTATAGAGGTGTTAATCCTAATGCTCCTGTGGTTAGCTTGCCAGATTTGAATATTATGCAATTAGAAAAAGTAATGGTTTACCCTAACCCTAGCAGAGACTTTACTAAAGTGAACGTTAAAGTTCCTGAACAAGTGTCTTCTGTTACTGTTAGAGTATATAGTATGAATGGTAAATTGGTTCTTCAACAAAGACAAGATGTAATAACTAATAGCTCAGCTAATCAAAACTTTACTTTAAATGTTAACAACCTTGCTTCTGGAACTTATACTCTAGTGGTGGTTGATGATAAAGGAAAAATTATTGGTAACACTAAATTGATTAAAGCTGTTCAATAATATTCGAAGAGTGTTTCGTGTTTAGTCTTAAGGAGTAAGGCTCTCCAGTTGTTCGGTGAGCCTTTTTTTATGTAGAAAATATTTTAAAAAAGTAATTCAAAGAAATAAGATATTAAAATAGAATATTCGACTTTATAAAGCAGTAATAAAATTTAGAAAATCTCGTGAAACACGTTTTCATTTCTTCGTGAAACATTTATGAAACAAAGCAGAGAAAAAGTGATAAATTTTGTTCACAAAAAAACACAACTAGTTGTTCTTCAACCATTTAGTGATCGCGTTAGGACATCATGTACTTTATTTAAAATCTTACAAATCAGCTATTTAGGAGAGCTTATTTTTTCAATGTTACACTTCAATTACATCTCTTCATTA
>JAYVBS010000353.1:0-2072 GCA_043750315.1 Chitinophagaceae bacterium | reverse complement strand
TAATTCAAATGGTTCATTAGTAAAAAAAATTACTGGTTTTCCTGAAGTTGATGACTATGGACAAGGCGGTTTGCTTGATGTAACTCTTGATCCTGATTTTACAAAGAACAAAATAATTTATTGGTCATTTTCCGAAAAATATGGAAATGGTAATCTAACTGCTGTAGCCAAAGGAAAGTTGAATGAAGCTGGAGGAATAATTGAAAATCCTAAAGTAATCTTTAGGGCAACACCAGCAATGGAAAGTGTCCTTCATTATGGTTCAAGATTACTTTTTGATAAAGCAGGATACTTATTCGTAAGTACAGGTGAAAGATCAATTATGGAGGGAAGAGTACAGGCACAGCTATTAAGTTCTGGTTTGGGAAAAATTTTTAAAATTACAAAAGATGGAAAACCTGCTCCAGGAAATCCATTTCTGAATAATGCGAAAGCAATGCCTGAGATATATGCTTATGGTATAAGAAATGCACAAAGCCTAGATATCCATCCAGTGACTGGGGATATTTGGGAAGCAGAATTTGGTCCCAGAGGTGGTGATGAGTTGAATATTATTAAAGCTGGAAAAAATTATGGCTGGCCTATTATAGGATATGGAATTGAATACTATGGTGCAGAGATCGGTGAAGCCATTCAACAAAAAGCAGGAATGGAGCAACCTGTTTATTATTGGGATCCAGTGCTTTCTCCCAGTGGTATGGTTTTTTATGCAGGTAATGCCATTCCTGAATGGAAAAACAATCTTTTTATTGGAGGTCTCAGCAGTCAGCACATTGCTAGACTAGTGATTGAGAATAACAAAGTGGTTGGGGAAGAAAGATTGTTAGCCGATAAACATGAAAGATTTCGAGATGTAACTTATTTTAATGGAATACTTTATGCAATCACTGATTCTGGAATACTTTACAGGATTAGTAAGAAATAAGGCTGATAAGATTTTTTTTATTTTCGCTACAATACTCCTTACAAATTGTTAGATGTTAAATAAACATTTATATCATTCGTCATTTCGAAGTTCTTGCTGAGAAATCTAATTTTAATTTAGCAGATTTCTCGTTCGTTTCTCACTCGAAAAGACGATAAAAATTTGGCTTACAAAAAAAATAATTAATAAAATAAAGTTTCTATATAACGAAACTTATTTATATTTGTAAGACAAAATGCAAGTAGAAAAAAAATTTCAAATCATTTTTCTCAAGGAAGCTTTTGAATATTTACAGTCGTTAGACTTAAAGCATTCAAGCAAAATTCTTTATAATATTAGAAAAGCACAAGTAAAAAATGATCCTGAATTATTTAAGAAACTCAATGATGAAATTTGGGAATTTAGAACATTGTATCAGGGCTTTCAATATAGGCTTTTAGCTTTTTGGGATAAAACAAAATCGACAGAATCATTGGTTATAGCAACTCACGGTTTTGTGAAAAAACAAAGTAAGGTTCCTGATAATGAAATTTTAAAAGCAGAGTTACAACGTAAAAAATATTTTCAACAAAAGTAAAATAGTAGAAAATGAAAACATACAATTTAGATGAAGTTCAAGACAAAATAATTGGTAAAAAAGGTACTCAAAATAGAGACATATTTGAATATGAACTTCAAATGGATTTAATAGGCCAAGCAATTAAAGAAAGTCGTCAAGAAAGAAAATTAACCCAAGAAGAATTAGGTAATTTAGTTGGGGTTCAAAAAGCCCAAATATCAAGGCTTGAAAGCAATGCAAGCAATGTAACTATAGATACTTTAATGAAAGTTTTTACTGCATTGAAAGCTAGAGTGAAACTTCAGATTGAATTGCCAAATGCAAAGTTTAAAGTTGCTAAATAAAAAATATTATAATAATTTGAATTAATATTTTTATCAGTTGGTGTTTTACCAACCGAAATTTAAAGCTCAAATTATATAAGATTAAAAATCTTTCAAAGCTGAAATATTTCAGTTTATTTTAATTTTTTAAACATAATTTAGTGGTTGGTGAGTCACCATAGCTGTACGAAAGATAAATTAGTTCTTTTACACAATAAAATTTGTTTACATCGTTCCTTCGATATGGAACTTCAAAAAGTGCTTT
>JAYVBS010000352.1:0-4857 GCA_043750315.1 Chitinophagaceae bacterium | reverse complement strand
CAGAAAACATACAAAAGCATGTACAAAAACCAAAAATAAAAATGTTGAAATTTATGTGCTTTATATCTTTTTTGTGTTGGAGCCATTCTCATAAAAATGCCCACTTCAATATCATCATCAACCCCATCAATATTTGTAAAAGTATGGTGAAGCATATTGTGCTTCATATTCCACATAAAATGGTCGGCACCCAACATACTTATACTATGTGCTGCAATTTTATTTAATATTCTATTCTTGCTAAAACTACCATGACTACCATCATGCATTACATTAAAACCAATAGCTGCTATTAATCCACCTAATACAAAACATTCAATTAAACTAATATACCAAATTGGCTGCACAAAAATTAAATGACAGTAAACAGCACCAAAAACTGTAACTAGTAATATAGCTTTAAAGAATAAACGACTATCGCCGGTAGGGTCAATGTTGTTGTCAGTAAAATATTGATTTACTCTTTTTCTTAATTCTGCATGTAAAGATTTTTTTACAACAGGAAACTTTGGAATGATGTTTTTGATGTGCATTAATAAGCTTTAATAATTGTAAAAATAAGAAATATGGCTAAAAGGAAAATAACTTTAACAAATATCATTATGCTTTAACTCCAAGCCAACTGAACATACCAATACCAATTTCAATGGCATTTTCATCTATATTAAACCGAGGAGTGTGTACATTATGAATAATTCCTTTGCTTTCGTTTCTAACGCCTAATCTAAAAAAACAACCTGGAATTTGTTGTGTATAAAAACCAAAATCTTCGGCACCCATTCTTAATTCGGTTTCTTGAATATTATTTTCACCCATAAATTCAGCAGCTAATTGGATGCATTCTTCTGTAAAAATGGGCTCACTATCAACAGTTGGGTAGCCCACATCAATATGAATATCCAATTCTGCTCCCATACCTTCAACAATGGCTTTAGCTTGTGTTTTTATTAATTCATGTGCTTTATAACGCCAAGTTTCATCCATGGCTCTAAACGTTCCCATAAGTTTTACTTCACTTGGAATTACATTGGTTGCATTTCCACCATGGATTGAACAAATGGATAAAACAGATGGGGAAGTTGGGTTATTATTTCGAGAGATGATTTGTTGCAATGAAACGATAAGTTGAGATGCAATTAAAACTGTATCTTGAGTAAGATGAGGAGCAGCTGCATGTCCACCTTTGCCTTTGATAGTGATATAAATTTCATCAGCACTGGCCATCATTCTTCCTTTTCTAAAACTTAATTTACCAACTTGTAAACCAGGATGAACATGTAATGCAATAATTTTTGTTGGGGATGGATTTTCTAATACACCTTCTGCAATCATTAAACTTGCACCACCAGGATTTTTTTCTTCACCTAGTTGAAAAATTAATTTTACAGTGCCTTCAAATTCTTCTTTTAATTCACTTAAAATTTTTGCAGCTCCTAATAAACAAGTGGTATGTACATCATGACCACAAGCATGCATTACACCTTCTGTAGTTGATTTATAAGGAACATCATTTTCTTCTTGAATAGGAAGAGCATCCATGTCTGCACGTAAAGCAATGATTCTTGATGATGGATTTTTTCCTTCAATAATTCCTACTACTCCTGTATTTGAAAGAATGTTAAATGGGGTATTAAATTCGGCTAATTTATTTTGTATGAATAGCGATGTATTAAATTCTTGATAACTCAATTCAGGATAAGCATGTAAATGATGCCTGATATTTTTAAATTCATCAGCATAAAGTGCAGCAAGTGATTTAATTTTTTCTAACATCAATTAATTTATTTTTCTAAAAGTTCAGACGTGTTGTTGGGTCTATATTCTATGGCATCTTCTACTATATATATTCCTGAGGAAAATATTTTTTGAACTTGCTTACGAGCTTTTTCAGCATCTTCTCTTTTCAAAAAATTCCCTAAACGAACCTTAAAATAAGGTGCTTGATATAAAACATATGCTTTATGTTCTGGGAATTTGTTCATCAAAGCAAATTTTAATCTGAATGCTTGATTTCTATCGTTAGAGCTTAAAAACTGTAATCTGTATCCTTTATATAAACCTGTACTTAATTGAGATTGAGTACGTTTGTTTATGATGGCTTGTTTTTGAGTTAATATATCAAGCCTTGGATCTTTATTAACTTTTATTGAATCTCTTAATCTTTTTGTAGTATCAGTTTGTGCATTCACTTGAAAAGTAGCCAAGTAAAAAACAAAAAGTATAAAAGAAATAAATAGCTTCATTAAACATTTAAAATTTATCATTCAAAATTATTTTAATATCCTGCTTTTGCCCCACCAATATTTTCAATAGGATGCCAAGTTGTTTTTATTTCTTGGGTATTCATAATAAAATAAGGTGTTTCAGCAGCATCGCTGTTCCATTTTACTGTATTATACAATACAACTCTTTTTACATTTAATGATGCTTTTTCTTGAATAAGTTTTATTGTTTCAATTTCATTTTCACAATAAACCATTGCATTTACATCCATATGATCTGCAAAATATTTTACTAACTCACTAGGTTTCCCTGTAAGAATATTTACAACTCCACCAGAAACGTCAGATGAATTAATTACTTCTGCTAAAGTTACTGCACAAAGAGGTTTTGTTTCGCTTGCTAAAACTATGCATGTATTTCCTCCAGCAATTACTGGAGCAATTACTGAAACTAATCCTAATAATGAATTTTGTTGAGGAGCAATAATTGAAACAACACCTGTTGGCTCTGGGACAGAAAAATTAAAATGAGAAGAAGCAACAGGGTTTACACTACTATAAATTTGTTGAAACTTATCGCACCAACCAGCATAATAAATTAATCTATCGATCGATAAGTTAACTTCTTCTTCGGCTTGTTTTACTGTAGAATCTTGTTTCATCAATTCATCTATAAATTGTGCTTTTCTTCCTTCAAGCATTTCGGCAATTCTATATAAAATTTGCCCACGATTGAAAGCTGCTTTTGCACTCCAACCACCAAAAGCGTTTCTTGCAGCACCAACAGCATCTCTAAAATCTTTTCTACTGCTTAAACAAACATTTGCTAATTGCAGACCATTTTTATTTTTAGCAACATAGTATCTACCACTTTCAGTTCTTGGAAACTGACCACCAACGTATATTTTGTATGTTTTTAAAACTTCTAGTCGAGTCATTTTGTTTTATTTTTATTTTGCCACAAAGGCACTAAGACACAAATTTTATTTTTTAAGGAAAGAAACGATAAACCTCTTTTCTATTCATTACCCTGCTTAAAATTATTTCATCATTTTCGTAAATAAATCCAATTCTAAAATCTCGTAATCTAATTCTATATGCAGTTTTAAATCCTTTTAATTTTTTAATATTTTTATTTCTTCCAATCTATTTATTTTATGTAATTCTTCAATAATATCAACCAATTCTATTTGCAAAGATTTGTTTAATTCTTACTCTACATCTTTAATAAATTGCTTAGTAGTAATAACTTTCATTTACTACGAAGTTGTTTAATAAATTCAGTGGTGTCAACAGTTTCAGTATAATCAGTTTCTTCCATCATTCTTCCTAAAACAATATCCTCCTTATCATCATCAGTTAATATTCTGCTTTTTAAATGATGTTGTTTTAAAAAATTTTCAACAAGAATCAGTTCTTGATTATTCGCTGTTTGAATTAATAAAGTATTCATATTTTTTTATTTTTTATTTTGCACAAAGACACTAAGACAAATTTTTACTTTGATACTTTGTGTCTTGCTGACTATAAATTTAAATATGCTCCTAAACCATGTAAACCACCTTCTCTACCAAAACCACTTTCTTTATAACCTCCAAATGGTGAAGTTGGATCGAACTTATTATAAGTATTTGCCCAAATAACACCTGCTCTTAATTTTGTGGTTAAGTTAAAAATCTTAGAACCCTTATCTGTCCACACTCCTGCACTTAAACCAAATGGCGTGTTGTTTGCTTTTTCTATTACTTCATCGTCTGTTCTAAAAGTTTGAATAGTAAGTACTGGTCCAAAAATTTCTTCTTGTACAATTCTACTACTTTGAGCTACATTAGTAAATAATGTTGGCCTACAGAAGAAACCTTTTTTTGGAATTGCACAACTGCTTTCAAACATTTCAGCACCTTCTTTTTTACCTATATTAATGTATTTATGAATGGTTTCTAATTGTGCTCTGCTATTGATAGCTCCAACATCTGTATTCTTATCCATTGGATCACCAACAATTAAAGTTTCTATTCTATCTTTTAGTTTTCTGAGCACTTGTTTGTAAACACTTTCTTGAACAAACAATCTTGAGCCTGCACAACAAACATGACCTTGATTAAAGAAAATACCATTGATAATGCCTTCAACAGCTTGATCTAAAGGAGCATCATCGAAAATAATGTTTGCAGCTTTGCCACCAAGTTCTAATGTTACTTTTTTATTAGTACCAGCAGTTGCACGTTGAATTAATTTTCCAACATTTGTAGAACCTGTGAATGCTATTTTGTTAATGTCTGGATGATTTACAATTGCTGCACCTGTTGCACCTGCACCAGTAATAATATTTACAACTCCAGGAGGTAAATCAGCTTCTTGAATAATTTCTGCAAGCTTCAAAGCTGTGAGTGGCGTGGTTTCTGCAGGTTTTAACACCACTGTGTTTCCTGTTGCTAAAGCTGGAGCAATTTTCCATGCAGCCATAAGTAAAGGAAAATTCCATGGAATTATTTGTCCTGCAACACCAAGTGAGGTTACTTTTTTATTAGGAAATGCATAGTCTAATTTATCTGCCCAACCTGCATAATAAAATAAATGATTTGCTGCAAGTGGAATATCAATATCTCTACTTTCTCTGATAGATTTTCCTCCA
>JAYVBS010000351.1:0-11258 GCA_043750315.1 Chitinophagaceae bacterium | reverse complement strand
TGACCCAATCCCCAATCGAGTGGAGCAATTAAAATAGTTTTAGATGATGTGTTTGCCAAAATTTAATAATTAACAAATTTATATTATAAAATATTAATAGTTTAGTACCCTAATGATCAAGAAAAACATATTAAAAATTTTTGTTGCATTGCTATTAACAAGTTTTGTTTTGAGCTCATGTGGCAAAGGAAGTTACAGCAAACAATGTATGTGTCCTTTTCGAAAAGCTACTTAAAATCTTGAGTATGAATTTACCCGGTTTAAACGTTTGGGAATTATTTATTGGCCAATATCAATTATAGGCTAGTTACTTTTAGTAGCAAGTATAATTTATGCTGTATATGCTTTTATAGATATTGATAGCAGATCACATTCTGTTGGTGACACTTTAATCAACTTTGTTTTTAATTTATTAATTATTGGTGCTGTGTATTCTTTAATTGGTTAACTCTCTTCTAAAATAAAAAGTTAGTTTACTTCAACTTTTCCAATGCCGATTCAAGGTATGATAACACTTTTTCAATATCATCTTGTTTAACCACACCAACACTTAATCTATACCAAGCACTAGTAGCATCTGCACCAAAAGCTGTAAAAGGAACAATGGCCAATTTGGCTTCATTAAGTAAATACTCTGTAACATCTGCTTGTTTCTCTAATAACCTTCCTGAGCTTGTAGTTTTTCCTACTAAATCTATTTTGATGGTTAAATAAATAGCTGCTTGGGGTTCAATTGCATCAACACAAAAACCTTTGTTTTTTAATGCTATAATTCCATTGTAAATTTTATGTAATCGATATTCAATAGCTGCTTTAAATGCTAAAAAATAATTATCAATATCATCATCATTAAATAAATATTTTGCCACTGCTTTTTGCTCTGCCATTGGTGCCCATGCTCCTAAATGACTTAATAATGCTCTCATTTTATTAATAATATCTACAGGTGCCATCGTCCAACCAACACGAACTCCTGTTGCTGAAAAACATTTTGAAATGCCATCAATAAAAATGGTAAAATCTTTCATTTCTGGGCGAAGAGAAATTGGATTAAAATGTTCTGTTGAACCGAAGGTAAGAGTCCAATACATTTGATCGAACATTACATAAAGTTTCTTTTCATCGGCTCTTCGTTTTTTATTTTCTGCTAATACTAAATCGCAAATTGCTGTTAATCCTTCTTTATCTAAAACTGTCCCTGTTGGGTTTTGAGGAGTGCACAAACATAGTAAAGTTGCTCCTTCAATATGTTCAGCAATATCATTTGCTGTAGGCATAAAATTGTTTTCGGCAAAACAACTAATTACACAATGTTGTGCATTGGTTAAATGTGTATAATGATTATTATTCCAACTTGGTGCTGCATAAATTACCTTATCGCCATCATCTACAATAGTTTTAAAAATCGTATAGATTAAAGGTCTGCCACCAGAAGCAACTTGAATTTCATCAACACCATAATCTAAATTCAATCTCTTTTTTAAAAAATAACTAATGGCTTCTCGTAATTCTAAAATTCCATTTGCAGGTGGATAATTTGTATGATGATCTTTGTATGCATTGATGATTAAGTTTTCTAACTCGGTGGGAATAGGAAATATTTTTGGATTAAAGTCGCCAATAGTATAATTATAAATTAGCTCACCATTTTTTACTCTTTCACTAATAGCATTTCCTAATCGAACAATTTCACTGCCTACTAAAGATTCAGCTAAAGCACTTAGTTTTCTCATACCTGTTGTTTTAATTAAAAATTGCTTTCATTTTAGATTGCAATGATTCTCCTTTCAAATTCACATCTACAATAACTCCTGATTTATCTATTAAAAATAAAGTGGGCGTTTCGGTTATATTAAATTGTCTTGGTATTGCTCCGTTCCAAGCTTTTAAATCACAAATCTGAATCCAAGATAATTTATCTTGTTCAATTGCTTTAATCCAGTTTTGTTTATCATCATCTACACTTACACTAATAATCTCAAATCCTTTTGAATGATATTGTTGATACAAATTTACCAGATTTAGATTCTCTTTTCTGCAAGGAATGCATTTGCTCGACCAAAATTCTAATAATACCAACTTATTATTTTTATAAACTTGTGATAGTTGAATAGGTTTTCTATTTCTATCAAGAGTTGTAAAGTCTTTTACAGTTTCTCCAATCATCCAAACATAATAACTATTAATATTTTTTTCATATAAGGAAACATCAATAACATTATCTTTGATTACTTCTGAATTTTTGTTTTTACAAGCATTGAAAGTTGAAATTAATAATATAAAGATGAATATTTTTTTCATTGAATTATTAAAACTAATAACGACAAGAGTACAATAAAAAAAATTATATTTTACTGTCTTTAATTATTTTTTTGAATTTTATATTTTAGTCTATCTTTATTTTATGCAAGCAACCTCGTTTAACACTAATTTACCCATTGCAATTGGCTCTGATCATGCAGGGTATGAATATAAAACTCAAATTATAGATTGGCTAATTAAAAGCGAATATTTGGTAGAAGATTTTGGTACAAATTCTGCAGCATCTGTTGATTATCCAGATTTTGCACATCCTGTTGCAAGTAAGGTTGAAAAAGGAGAAACGGCTTTTGGCATTTTACTTTGTGGTAGTGCAAATGGTGTTGCAATAACTGCAAATAAACATCAAGGTATTAGAGCTGGGTTGTGTTGGGATAAAGAAGTGGCCAAATTAGTTCGATTACATAACGATGCAAATATTATTTGTATACCAGCTCGTTTTGTTTCTTTAGAACTTGCTATTGATATGATTAACGTGTTTATGCAAACTAATTTTGAAGGAGGAAGACATCAAAACAGGGTTGATAAAATTAGTTGCTAGTTTTATTAAAATAAGCTGCAACCCTTTCTTTCACATTATTTCTAATACTCAAATAATAAAAATTATAATCGGCAATATGATAGTTTTTTGTAGTAAGGAAAAGATTGCCAAAAAATTTTGGTTTTTTGCACCATAGAACATTGTATGCAACTTGAGCATCAGCAATTCCCTTTTTTACATTATTAAAATTTTTCAATAATGTTCCAGAGTTTTCATTTCTAGAGGCATTTGGTAGATCAACATCCCAAGTAATTGGATTGGTTACAATCATGCTGTCTTTTTCTCTTAAAACATAATCAGATTTATATCCTTCTTTAAAAGTTCTCCAACTTGTAAAACAGCCTACTGATTTGGGTTTTGAACATGCATTAATATTTTCAAACCAATTCCATTCAACTGGCATACCTACCAAATAAGCAACTATTAATTTTTGCTGTAATGGCTTGCCATCAAAGAATTCTTTTATTAATCTTTTTGCATGCGTTGTTCCTTGGCTATGAGATGCAATTACTATTGGCTTACCATGATTATAATTTTCTAAATAATACATAAATGCAGCTTTCACATCTTGATACGCTACTTCAAAAGCACCAATAGCATTAAGTGTATCTTCTTTAGCTTTAGGAAAATAATTACCATAATGTGCTTGCTGGTATCTGGGTGCATAAACATTTCCAACAGCATTATAAACAGAAGCCTGATATAAAATTGTACTATTATCTGTCTTTATATTCAATGCTTCATCATCAACATTAGCGTTTAACCCAAACTCTTTTTCTTTATTAGTATATGTGGTTGGATGTATGAAAAAAATATCAATTAAAGTATCTATTATATAATCTTTTTGTAAAGGTTTTGGAACACTATCGGCAGCATCTTTTTTTTGAGGATGAGCAGCCCAATGGCTTAACAAACTATAATCTGTTTGAGAAAAACAAACAATAAAATAAAAGCTAAAGTTAAAGATTAAAAAAATTCTTTTTTTCATTGATAACAAAAAATTCTGAACAAAGTTAATAATCAATTTAAACTATTACTATATAAAAAAGTCAATACTTCACTATTATGGGATTGTACACAATTGTACAAATTTAAACAGGTCTAATTTTTTATTTTTAAACAATTAATGGGTATTTACATTCTTTAACTCAAAACTAAAAACCCCATGAAAAAAATTATTACACTTTTTAATGACGACAGGCTTTTGTCTAGTGTTTTTAAATGGATTGTTGTTTATTTATTATTTACAGTTGTTACAACTGTGGGTAGTTTTGACATTCATACTAGTTGGCTAGAGCGTTTTTCAAAATCGCTTTTATGGCCTTTTCAGTTAATTAAGTTTTTACTGAGTGCCTAATTAACTATATGCCATTTTTTATTTACGGGCTCATTAATTTCTACACTGCTATTTTCAATATCAATATCAGATGCCCCAAGCTGAATAACTAATTTAGATGGAAATAAAATTCCATTTATATTAGTATAAGATTGATAAATTAGATTCATTTTTTGTTTGTCCATTCTTCCACCCATCATATCACCCATTGGCCCACCAGCAATCCCTAAAATTGATGAAATTTGTTTGCCCGAAACTTCAATTTGTTTTAATAAATAAGTAGTTGCATCAATAAAAAACATAGATGCTTCACCTTCTTTAGAAATTAATTTTATTTTATAACATTCTACTTTTTCAACTTTAGATTTTCCTAAAAGCTCTGCACTAAATCCTTTTTCTTTATAATTTATTAAAGATGAGAATTCTTCTAAAACGTTTAATTTTTGTTTTGCAATATTAAATTTATCGTTATCCATTTTAGTAATGCCGCCTTCAACTCCTTGAAAATCTCCAAAGCCTTGAACTGTAGGTATAGAAACAAATCCAGCAGTATCTGTAACCAAGGTATATGAACCCTTCATGCCCATTACGCCACTAATGTTTTTTCTATACAATTTATTATTCTCAATTATATTAGTACTATTTACATCTATTTGCATACCCATCATATTCAACTTCATTGTTGATGTGTATTGCAAAGTGTTTATGGCTGATAATTTTTCTTGACCCCCAGTTGCTGCAACATGAATAGCAATGATTTCATCAACAGTTTGAGCGTTTGAAAATTTGCTAACAAAAACTAATAACAGAATGTAGATTGCTTTTTTCATAAATAAATATTATATCAAAAATAATGGTTAAACGAAGTCTATATTATTTCTTGTCTAATTAAGAATAAGGTTTGTAAATAAATTAACAACTATAAAAAACCATTAAACTTTTATCCTTTTCCTTTGTCTGTTAAGCAGAATTTATTGTATGAAAAATATATTGCTTTTCCCAATGCTGCTTTTTGTATTAATTGGAATGATGATTTATGAAGGAATAGATTCTTTGTAATTACTTTACTATTCTTTCTTTCCAAGAATAAGATCCAAATTTTCCCAACCATCCTGCTACAACTATGTAAATAATATGTAAGGGTTGTAATAAAGTAAAATTTAATAAATCTACCTTTCCAAAAAATTTAAAACTCGTTTTTAAAAACCTCCATTCTACAAAAATCTTAATTGTAATTAATGCAATAGTGAAAAGCCATAAATCTGGTTGAAAAATGCTTACTAAAATGCATATCAAGACAGACAGATTAAATAAATACACAAGCAATAAAGCAGGCAAAAGTGTTTTATCTTTATAGCTATCAGCTTTGCTTGCCCAACGAATTCTTTGGTTAAAAAAATCTTTCCAAGTTGGCATTGGGTCTGTTGTTGCAATAGCTTCTTGATGATACAAATAACCAATTTTATTGGGGTGTTTTTTTTTTATTTTATTCATCAACAACATATCATCTCCACTAGCTATCTTATCAATCCCTTTAAATCCTCCTACTTCTATAAAAACATTTTTGTTATAAGCCAAATTTGCTCCGTTACACATGCTATGAAAACCAGCTGCAACTGCTGCTGCTGTGGTCGCTTGCAAAGCCATAAAGTCTATAAATTGAAAAATAGATAAAATTGATTTCCCTTTGGTAAACATTACTGGTGCAGCAACAAAAACCACATCATTCATACAAATAAATTCATCATATAATTTCAACCAATTTTCGTTTAATAAACAATCTGCATCTGTTGTAATAATCCAGTCCCCATTTGCTTTATTTATTGCCAATTCAATGGCTTTCTTTTTATAAGCATTGATTACTTTTCCCTTTAAATCATCTTCTAGCTTTAGTAAATGAATATTTTGATTTTTTGATTGAAATGATGAGACAATTGAAGAAGTATTATCGGTTGAATGATCATCTATCACAATAACTTCAAATAAATGTTGAGGATATTTTTGGTTGATGATGGATTGTAAACATTTTTTAATATTCTCTTCTTCGTTTCTTGCTGGAATAATAACAGAAAATTTGGTGTTCGGTATGTGCTTATTGGTGCTTGTAAAAGGCATTACTTGCAAAAACCATTTTCTATAATAAGTTAATAGTAAAACATAAGCCAAAGCTGCAATGATTACTAAAGCTTTAAATAGAATAAGTTGCATAGCTACAAAGAAAAGCATTAAGCAATTTGTTTTAGCATATTTGGTACATACATTTTCGTATTTTTGTAACCATGTCAGAGTTGTTAATCATCATTTTTATTTGTATTGCACTTCTTTTTATAGGTTTTTTTTCTGGCCTTGAAATTGCTTTTGTTAGTGCAAATAGATTAAGTATTGAGCTTAAGAAAAAACAGGGGAAAAAAAGTGGTATAATATTAGGCAAGTTCATGGAGCATCCTGCAAAATTTATTGGAAGTTGTTTGGTGGGTTTAAATATTTTTTTAGTGGCTTATGGTATGTTGTTTAGTGATTTATTGCATAAATCTATTTGGCATCCATTTCAAATACAAAACCCAATTTTAAAACTAATTATTGATGCTGTTATTTCAACATTTGTAGTGTTGGTTTTTGGCGAGTTTATACCGAAAGCTATTTTTAAAGCAAAAAATGACTCGTTGTTGGTGATGTTTTCTTCAATGGCAAATTTCTTTTATAAATTATTTCAGCCTTTAGCTTCTTTTTTTGTTGTTGTTGCAGAGTGGATTTTGAAATACTTGTTCAATGTTAATGTTAAAAATAAAACTGAAGCTTTTACTCATATTGATTTAGAATATTTTATTTCACAAAAAAATCAAGAACAAAGTGAAGATAATCCTGAACATAGTAAGGAGTTGTTGAAAAATGCAATGGGTTTGCCAACTATTAAAATTCGTGAATGTTTGGTACCAAGAACAGAAATTGAAGCTGTTGATGTAAATACATCTATTCAAGAACTTAAAGAAAAATTTATAGAAACTAAATTGAGCAAACTATTGGTGTTTGAAAATACAATTGATGAAATTAAAGGCTATGTACATCAATTAGATTTATACAAAAAACCAAAAACACTTAACGAAATTATATTGCCAATTCCTGTTGTACCAGAAAGTATGTGGGCTGCTGATTTAATTAATAAATTTACTAAAGAACATAAAAGTATTGCTTGGGTGGTTGATGAATTTGGTGGTACTGCTGGTATAATTACTATGGAGGATTTATTAGAAGAAATTTTTGGTGAGATTAAAGATGAACATGACGTTGAAGAGTTTGTTGAAAAACAAATTAGTCAGACTGAGTTTATTTTTAGTGGCCGTTTAGAACTAGATTATATAAA
Source organism: Chitinophagaceae bacterium (assembly GCA_043750315.1). Taxonomy (GTDB): domain Bacteria; phylum Bacteroidota; class Bacteroidia; order Chitinophagales; family Chitinophagaceae; genus CAIVPM01. Next base: position 3,701 of record JAYVBS010000351.1, on the reverse strand, counting down.
AGAAAATTACGATTTAACTTTTTTAGAAGATGGTGAATCAGAAACACTAAGTGGTTACATCATCACCAATCACGAATCAATTCCTTTAGCTGAAGAAACCATAATAATTAGCAATCATCAATTCGATATTTTAAATGTGAGTGATACCAGAATTGAAATGGTAAAAATGAAAGTGTTGCGTTAATTAATCTTCTATCAAATTCGTTTTTGCTTGAATCTCTACCAAAGCATTAAATAATTTATCTAAATCTTCTTGTGAATTGAATGCTTGAATAGAATATCTTAAAAATATTTTATCCTCTAAGTGCATTACAGGAATTTCTATTTTATATTTTTCAAATAACTCCTTTTTTAATTGTTCAGGTTTATTTGTTTTAATAGGTATGCTATACAGTTGCACTAAAAATTCATCAGAAATTGGTGCTAAAGCCTGGGCGTTTAAAAGCTTACAAAATCTTTCTGCATTGGCTTGTACTAAAGCTCTACAATTTTTTGAAACTTCTTTCCAATTGTTCTGTTCCATAAACTCTATGGCTTTTGGGATAGTTAAGAAAGCAGAATAGTCTCTTGTGCCTTGCACTTGATGATAATCGAAAAACTGTGTTTCAGATTGCAAATTTTCTTCATAACCCCAACTCACAATTAATGGATCGAACAAATGTTGCAATTCTTTTGTTACATATAAAAAGCTACTGCCCTTGGGTGTCATCATCCATTTATGACAAGCACCAGTGTATATATCAGCTTGCAGTGTGCTTAAGTTTAAATTAATTTGTCCTGGGGCATGTGCACCATCAACAAAAGTCATAAGCCCTAATGATTTTGCTTTTGCTAAAATTTCTTCAATAGGTAAACGCAACCCAGTTGAACTAGTGATATGACTAATAAAAACTAATTTTGTTTTTGATGTGAGTCCTTTAAAAAAATCTTCAACAAATTGTTCTTTGGTAGTTAAGGGAAATGTAATTTCTTGTTGAACATATTTTGCTCCAACTTTTTTGCAATAATATTTCCAGGTTTTATCGCAAGCACCATATTCAATATTGGTAGTTAAAATTTCATCGCCTTCTTTTAAATTAAAACTTTTTGCAATAATATTTACTGCATAAGAAGGGTTGGTTACAAACACCAAATCGTTTTCGTTACAATGTAAATAATTGGCTAATGCTTTTCTAGATTTTTTTAAATATTCAATACCATTAACTGTAATAAATTGTACAGGCCCTTGTTCTAGCTCAAGCTGAAAGTCTTGATATTGTTGAAACACAGATTTTGGACAAGCACCAAAAGATCCAAAGTTTAAAAAAGTAATATCATCTCTCAATAAAAATTGAGATTTTAAATTATTGTTCATTTGAAAATTATTTTAGTTTGTTGTTTTCTTGATGACGTTGATGATCTCTGTTTGTTTTCTTTTCAAAATTTTTCTGTAAAGCTTCGGTAAGATTAACTCCTGTTTGATTAGCTAAACAAATTAATACCCACAACACATCGGCCATTTCATCTCCTAAATCTTTTTCTGATTCATTATTTTTAAAAGATTGTTCTCCAAACTTTCTTACCATTAATCTTGAAAGTTCGCCAACTTCTTCAACTAAAATTCCAAGATTGGTGAGCTCATTAAAATATCTTACTCCAATGGTTTTTATCCATTCATCTACTTTATTTTGAGCTTCTTGAATTGTAATATCTTTGGTCATACTAAAAATTTATAAAGGAATATCTCTGCTTAGTTTATTAAAATGAAGGTTTTGCAAGTTGATGCTAAAGCTGATAGTTTTTGAAAATATTTTATCTCCTAAAATAGATTTATTATAATCTCTATACACCTTACTAAATAAAATTGGAGCATAAATATTTACTGCATTATTAAATAAAGAAAGTTGCAATCCTGCATCAAATAAAAACCTTCCAGTAGCAGGATTATCCACCCAAGCTTCTGCATAAGTACCCACATCTGCAAATAATTTTAACTCAGGAAAACCTGGAACATCAATATTAAAATTTGTTGCCATCAACCAGTCATCTGACTTGCCAACTTTGTTTCCTAGATAATCAGTTCGTGCTTTAAAAAATCCATCTCGTTCCATAATTTGCTGACTTCTCCAGCCTTCAAATTCACCACGCCCAACAAAATAATCAGAATAAGTATAATCTTCGTAACCCTTAGGGCCACTCATGTTTAAGTGATATTTATCGGTGTAATATTGTTGTAAAAAAGTTTTGCTTTTTAAGTAGAAAAACTTTCCTGCAAAAAATCTGGCTTCAATTCCTCCTTTTTGATGAGAGTAATTAAAAAATTGTTTTGCTGTTAAACCTGCTCTAACAAAATCTTCTCCTTGATCAATGGTTAAGTTAATATGATAAGGGTATAACACTCTATTATCAAACTTTGTTAAGTACAATCTATTGATATACGATTTTGTTTTTGGTGTAGTGATTTTATTGGAATTGGAAAACAATAAATTTTCTTCTTGTAAATAAAAAGTTTTAAAACCAATTACAGTTCTTTCTGTAGATCTTAAGTCGTTTTTGTATAATGTGTATTTTATTGATGGAACAAATCTTGTAATGCCTAAATTAAATTTTGTTCCTGCATCTGAAATGTAATTGTCGTAAGTGTATTGCTGAAAACTTATACTCATTTCTAACCAAGATTTTCTTTTGCAAATATTGTAAGATGCTCTTCCAAAAAAGTTGAATTTACTGCTGCTTGTTCCATAACTTGGATTGAGTAAAAATTGAAATTTTGGTAAGGGTAATTCATAGTTATGAATGGTTGCTCCTAAACGAATGCCATCGTAAAAGTTGTATGTGGCAGATGGTGCAAAAGAAATGTATTGATATTGAACAGTGTTTTTTTGAGGAAAAACAAATGCTGTTTTTATTGGTCGGCTGCTATTCGATTGTTCAATGTTTGATTGATACAATTTATTGAAATGAAAGTCAACGTTTTTTCCAGTAGACTTTTCAATGCTATTTTTAAAATCGTTTGGATAAGGATGTTTGAATTTCCATTCTTCATAATAGGTTTTCATTGCTGAATCAAAAACATTTTTACCTAAATACTTCTCTAAAACCAACATCCAATTAGCAGCATCTTCATAAACTTTTAAACCATAATATTCTTTTGGATAAGCTACAGAAGAAGTATCAATTGCAATATTTTTTTTAATTCTATTTAATGTGTAATTCGTTACATCTACACCATCATCTAATAAATTGGTTTTATTATTTTCTCTTAAAAATCTATTATCATAATAAGTATTCATTCCTTCATCCATCCAAGCATGGTCTCTTTCGTTGCTGGCTAAAATGCCATACAACCAAATATGGCCAAGCTCATGAGAAATCACACTTCTTGTATCAACCAAATCGATTGTGGTATTGATGTATGTGATGGTTGGATATTCCATGCCATCTTCTTTATTTTGTTTTCCTAAAACCACAGTTGCAGTTTTGTATGGATATTCTCCTAACCAATTACTATAATTTTTTAAAGATGATTTAATGTATTTAATATTATTAGCTGATGATTTTTCTCTGTTTTTATGAGAGAAAGAAAACAAATCGATGGTTTTATTTTTTAGTTGAAGGGTATCGTATTGTACTAAAAAATTCTTACTGGCAAACCAAGCAAAATCATGAACATTATCTTGATGATATTGCAATGTTTTTGTGCCAACAGGTTTTACTTTTTT
>JAYVBS010000350.1:0-4861 GCA_043750315.1 Chitinophagaceae bacterium | reverse complement strand
AAGAAATCAACACTGGAACAGCTCCATTAATTTCAATATTAGGAATATAACTATCGTATGCAGGTTCAAAAATAATTACTTCATCTCCTTTATTCAACACTGTTGTTAAAGCTGTATAAATGGCATAAGTGCCACCTGGAGTAATAGTAATTTCATCATTAACATCAATAGCATTATTATATAATTTCAAACATTTTTTTGATAGTTCTTCTCTCAAAACAGGTAAGCCATTCATGTGCACATATTGATTGTTGCCAGCTTTCATTGATTCATTTACTAAAGCTATTAACTCTTCGCTCATCATAAAATCTGGGAAACCTTGTCCTAAGTTAATGGCTTTGTGTTCTTGTGCCAACACACTCATTGTTGTAAAAATGGTTGTACCAACATTTGGAAGTTTAGATTGAATTTGCATGTAACGAAGATAATTGCAAAGAATTATGAATGCTGAATTATGGATGAATAATGAAGAAATATTTCACTTACTTTATCTATACAAACCTTAACTTTAAGTTTCATCTTTAGCTATGAATCCAAGTTTTAATTTATTTGAAAATCAAATTACCAATCCTGTAAAGTTTAAGTTATTTACATTAACCAAACTTCCCATGGCTTTTTTCAGTGGATTGAAAGTAACAACCCTAGAACCCAATACAGCAGCAGTTTCTGTTAGATTTAAATGGATTAATCAAAATCCTTTCAAGTCAATATATTTTGCTGTATTAAGTATGGCTGCAGAATTAAGTACAGGTGTTTTGGCCTTTGCTCAGATTTATAAAAGAAAGCCAAGCATCAGCATGTTAGTAGTAAAACTAGAAGCTGAATTTTATAAAAAAGCAGTGGGTAAAATTGTTTTTACTTGTAATGATGGAAATAAAGTAATAGCAGCTATTGAAGAAACAATTGTAACAAAGCAAGGGATAACAGTTGCTTGCACTTCCATTGGAAAAGATGAAGAAGAAAACGAAGTGGCTAAATTTATTTTTACATGGAGCTTTAAATCAAAATAATTTTTATGAAAATAACTTTTCATGGTGCAGCAAGAACAGTAACTGGTTCTAAACATCTTATTACATTAAAAAACGGAAAAAAAATCTTGTTAGATTGTGGTTTATTTCAAGGTATGGGCAAAGAAACTTTTAATCTTAATTCAAATTTAGGATTTGATGCTAAAGAAGTTGATGTGATGATACTTTCTCATGCTCATATAGATCATAGTGGCTTAATTCCTAAGCTGGTGAAAGAAGGATTTACAGGACAAATATTTTGTACTCCAGCTACTAACGAATTGGCCAATATTTTGCTAGAAGATTCAGCAGTAATTCAAAGAGATGACATTCGATACATTAATAAAAAAAGAGAACGACAAGGCTTACCACCATATGAACCTTTATATGATATTGAAGATGCTACAAGAGCAGTAAAGTTTTTCAATAAGCAAGAATATAATCAATGGTTTCCAGTAATAGATGGAGTTGAAGCTTTGTTTACAGATGCTGGTCATATTATTGGCAGTGCATGTGTTCATGTAAGAATTAAAGAAGATGGAAAAACTACCGCAATAACTTTTAGTGGTGATGTGGGTAGATACAGGGATATTATTTTAAAATCACCAGAAAAATTTCCTCAAGCCGATTATATTATTCTTGAAAGTACTTATGGAAATTCTTTGCATGATGATGAAGTAAATTCTACTGAAGTATTATTAAATTTGATAAACAAAACCATTGTAGGGAAAAAAGGCAAATTAATTATTCCAGCTTTTAGTGTTGGTAGAACGCAAGAAATTTTATATACTTTAAATCAACTGAGTTTAGAAAACAAATTGCCCAAAGTAAATGTTTATGTTGATAGCCCACTAAGTTCAGAAGCTACACAAGTTGTAAAAAGCTATCCCGAATACTTTAATAATCGAGTTCAAAAATTGCTGAAAACTGATTCAGATCCTTTCGATTTTCCAGGTTTAGTATTTACACAAAATGTAGATGAAAGTAAACGTATCAACGAACTTCAAGAACCATCTATCATAATTTCAGCAAGTGGTATGGCCGATGCTGGCAGAATAAAGCATCATATTAAAAACAATATTGGAGATGCAAAAAATACTATTTTACTTGTTGGTTATTGTGAACCCAATTCTTTAGGAGGAAAATTAATGAGTGGTAGTAAAAAAGTAAGAATTTTTAGTGAGTTTTATGATGTTGTTGCCGAAGTTGGTAGAATGAGAAGTATGAGTGCACATGGAGATTATGACGATTTATGTCAGTATCTCAGTTGTCAAAATAAAAATTTAATTAAACAATTATTTTTAGTACATGGAGAAGAAGAAGTGCAATTTGATTTTCAAGTAAGCTTAAATAAAAAAGGCTACAAAGATGTTATTATTCCTAAAATGCACGAAACTTTTCAATTAAACTAGATACATTAATTATGAATTACCATTAATGGCACTTTAGTATGAAATGCTAATTTGTTTGTATAACTAGCATGTAAAATATTATACAACCAACTATGCTTTTTGGCTACATTTATTATGAGTTGAATATTGCCATCTTCTGCAAATTCATTTACAGCATCTTCAAAATCGTTTCTTAAAGAATATTTAAATTCAGGGGAATATTTTCTGAGTATCTGAGTTAATGCAAATTTTTCTAATGCTGGTTCTACTTGCTCTCTAGAAAAATCTGGATCAAAATTTACGACTTCTAATGCTGGCATTGCAACTTCTAAAAAATCTTTGATTTGTTGTTGAGGAACTGAAGTATTGATATCTTTAAAATCGCTCAAAAACATTGCTTTTTTAATTAACTGAAAAGTGCAATCTTTTGGAACTATAACAACAGGAATCTCTGTTTTTTGAGAAATAGTAACTGTATTGCTCCCAATTAATTTTTCATCAAGTGTACCTCCCCCAGTAATTCCCATTACAATATATGCTATATCTTTTTTCTTGCATAATTCTGCTACGCCATTTTCTAGAATAGCTAACTCAGAAAGCATTTCTATTGAAATATGTATGGGACATTTCTTTATTAATCTTTCAGCCTCTTTTTCTAATTGAACTTTACTTGCTTCTTTAATTGCATCTATTTCAGAAATAATTAAAGTAGACATGGGGTCTGTAATTGCAATAGGCTGCCAAGCATTATAAAGAATAATATTTTCTATTCTCATTTGCTTCGCAAAACCAATAGCATAATCTGCAGCATTAATGGCTGTTGAAGAAAAATCGGTAGGTACAAGTATTGTTTTCATTATAAATGGTTGGTACCAAATCTACAACAATTCTCTCGTTTTTTAAAATGATAAAAATCAGCAGAAACGCTGATTTATTTTTCCATCTGTTCAATAACAGCTTGTGTAACACCTGTAAAGCTGAAACCTCCATCATGAAATAAGTTTTGCATGGTCACCATTCTGGTTAAATCGCTAAAAAGTGTAACACAATAGTTGGCACAATCATCTGCTGAAGCATTACCTAAAGGACTCATTTTTTCGGCATAATTAATAAAGCCATCAAAACCTTTAACACCACTACCTGCTGTAGTTCTAGTTGGTGATTGAGAAATGGTATTGATTCGAACTTTATTTTTTACACCATAATGATAGCCAAAGCTTCTGGCAATGCTTTCTAGTAAAGCTTTGGCATCTGCCATTTCGTTATAATCTGGAAAAACTCTTTGAGCAGCAATATAAGATAAGCCAACTATACTTCCCCACTCGTTCATAGCATCTAATTCATAAGCAGTTTGGCAAACCCTATGTAAGCTTAATGCAGAGATGTCTAATGTTTTATATTCTAGTTCGTGGTTGAGTTTAGTGTAATGATTCCCTTTTCTAATGTTCATACTCATGCCTACACTATGTAAAACAAAATCTATTTTACCACCAAAATGTTCCATTGATTTAGTGAAAAGATTATTTAAATCATCCATGTTGGTAACGTCTGCACCAATAACAGGAGCATTACAAGCTTCTGCTAATTTATTAATTTCTCCCATTCTTAAAGCAATAGGAGCATTGGTTAAAACAATTTGAGCACCTTGTTCAACACATTTTTCAGCAGCTTTCCATGCAATAGATTGGTCGTTCAATGCACCAAAAATGATTCCTTTTTTCCCTTTCAATAAATTATTAGACATAAACTTAAATTTGAAAAACAAAAATAGGGTTAAACTGATATTTAATTAGAATGAAGAATTACAAATACTTATCTCCTTTACTGCGTTTTACTTCAGCAACATAATCTTTAATGGCTTGTTCTTTATCTTTTTTACAAATCAGTAATGCATCTTTTGTATCTACTACAATAAAATCATCCAATCCTTGTAATACCAAAAGTTTATCGTGTGGTGCACTCACCATACATTTTGTAGCATCTATTACTATTACATTATTACTGGCAACGGCATTGCCTAAATAATCTTTATCTAAATTTTCGTAAGCACTATTCCAAGTTCCTAAATCACTCCAACCAAATGAAGCAGGAATTACACAAACCGATTTTGCATTTTCCATAATGGCAAAGTCGATAGAAATGTTAGTACATAAAGGATAAATTCTACCTATAGCATCTTTTTCAGAAGTGGTATTAAAACTTTCCTTTTCTGCATCAAACAATTCAAACATTTCGGGTTGTTGAGCAGCAAACTCATCAATTACATCTTTAGCTTTCCAAATAAAAATACCAGCATTCCATAAAAAATCTCCACTAAGCAAGAAAGTTTTGGCCAATTCTAAATCTGGTTTTTCGGTAAAAGTTTTTACTTTAAAAATATCATCTTCTATCACTTCAGTATCGTACTGAATATAGCCATAACCAGTGTTGGGATAAGTTGGTTTAATACCTAACGTTATTAAA
>JAYVBS010000349.1:0-2086 GCA_043750315.1 Chitinophagaceae bacterium | reverse complement strand
ATCTCTTGTGCAAAAGCAGGAATTGAAATAAATAAAATTGCTATGAGTAAAAAGTTTTTCATTTTATAATTTTAATTAATTGATATATTATTTATTTTAAAATAAGCATCGATTTCCTCATCAGTAACATATTGCATTTCTTCTTCTAAATTATCTAAATTACCCCAAGGTAAAGATGAATTGGTATTAGTTGATTGATAAGCAATCAATTGCTCTTCTTCTAAAACTTTATTTAATTCTAATTCGCTAATTTGATTAATACTTTCTGTTACATTAATTTTTTTTGATTGTTGATACATTGCCAAACTTTCTTTTTTCGAGATATTATTAAACAATCCTCCAATAGCTATAACACTTACAATTACTGCAGCAGCAGCATATTTTAAGAATGATTTTAAATAAACAAATTGAACAACTTTAACTTCTTTTATTATTGGAGCTAAAAAATGTATTTTATTGAAATATTCATCAGGAACTTTATAAACTTGATTTTTGCTAATCTGTAGTAACAAAGGAGCAACATTTACAAGCTCAGAAACTGATTCATTTTGTAAATCATTTGCTTTAATTTTAGCTAAAATAGTATCTGATAATGAAGTAAAATAATTTTCAGGAACACTGAAAGAGTTATTTTTTGAATTTATCTTAAGCAAAATGCTATCAGAAAGGTATTCAAAATATCCTTCAGGAACCCTGTAAGTATTTGATTTTGTGTTTATTAATGAATTTAGTATGTTGTTATCGTCTCCCATGACACTTATCTGACTGTTTTTTAACGTTTAAGTTTAATAATTTCTGATAAAATCTTCAATTTTTTTAGCTGCATGATGATAGCTGGCTTTTAATGCTCCTTCACTGGTTTCTAAAATTCTACTCATTTCTTCGTATGGCAATTCATCGTAATACCTCAAATTAAAAACTACTCTTTGTTTTTCTGGCAATTTTTGAATTGCAAGTTGTAATTTCCATTCTAATTTTTTTACATCAAATCCTTCACTTGCTGCAACTTTATCACTCAATCCATTTTCATCATCATCAATACTTGATGCATGCTTTCGTTTTCTTTGTTCCATAAATGTTAGGCATTCGTTTGTTGCAATTCTGTATAACCAAGTAAAAAGCTGACTATCCTCACGAAAATTTTCTAACCCATTCCATACTTTTATAAACATATTTTGTAAAACATCATTTGCATCTTCATGTTCAATTACCATTCTTCGAATATGCCAATACAATTTTTCTTGATATTTTTTAATAATAGCAGTAAACGCTTTTTCTTTAGTGGAAGATTCTTTAAATTGAATTAATAATTCTTTATCGTCTTGTTGAATCATAAACAGTTATTAGGCCTTCGATATTTTTTATAGTAAAAAGTTTAATTTAACCAAAGCTATATTTGCCAAAACTAACATTTGTTCGTATGCAAAATTTAGAATTTAATAGAAACGAAGATTGGATGAAGTTACTAATTAGTAACAAAAAACAAAAATTCGAAGTCATAAAGTTAGGAGGCGGAAAAAAATCTATTGCAAAACAAGCTGAAAGAAACAAACTTACAGCACGTGAAAGAATAGAATATTTAATTGATAAGAAATCAAATTTTATCGAAATTGGTGCATTTGCTGGAAATGAAATGTATGAAGAACAAGGTGGTTGCCCTTCTGGTGGTTGTGTTGCAGGTATTGGTTATGTTAGTGGCAGACAATGTGTAATTGTTGCCAATGATCAAACAGTGAAGGCTGGGGCATGGTTCCCTATTTCTGGAAAGAAAAATTTACGCATGCAAGAAATTGCAATGGAAAATCATTTACCCATAATTTATTTAGTTGATAGTGCAGGTGTGTTTTTACCTATGCAAGATGAAATTTTTCCAGATAAAGAACACTTTGGTAGAATTTTTAGGAACAATGCCAAAATGAGTGCAATGGGCATTACACAAATTGCTGCAGTAATGGGTGCTTGTGTTGCTGGTGGTGCTTATTTACCCATTATGAGTGATGAAACACTTATGGTTGAAGGCAATGGAAGTATTTTTTTAGCAGGAAGTTATTTAGTAAAAGCAGCCATTGGTGAAGATATTGATAAT
>JAYVBS010000348.1:0-4882 GCA_043750315.1 Chitinophagaceae bacterium | reverse complement strand
AGAAAATGCCGCCAATTCCTGTTACTCTTCCAACTTTATTTTGTGTTACAGACTCATTAGTAATGATTGATTTTACCGCAAAGCCAAAACAGAAAGATATAATTATTGTTAAGGCTAATAGTGTTGTTTTTTTCATATTGTATTTTCTTTAGTTAATTAAAAATATTAAAAATTTTCAATTATTTATTTTTATTGACCCAACAAAAAAACCTCGACTGATTGTTCATATCGAGGTTTTGGTTCCAAAGCTTAAGGAGGCTTTATTGTTTCGTCAGAACCAATTTAGTTGGTTTATATCTTAATTCATCACCTTCAATTGCAATGATGTAAACTCCACTAGTTAAATATTGTTCTTCAATTAAATTAACTGTAACTTGATTTTCTCCTTTAATAGTATTGATTAATTGTGTTTTAATTAATTTACCAGTAGATGCTTCATACACTTTTAATTGTGCTGAAGTTGAAACTTCACTTGTAAATCTGGTTAAGAATTTACCACTACTTGGATTAGGGAATATTACAATTGGATATACTTTAATCTCACCAGAATTATCAACATTTGTCAATCTTACTTTACTCATGTCAACACTAATTGGAGTGGCAACACCACTGCTATTGATAAAGCTAAAGCATACAGCAGTAATATCAGCTGCAGTAATAGGAGTGCTGTATTTAGCAGATTTCAACTGATTAAAGTTTACAGTGTATTCTTTATTCTCTCCATCAATTGGTAAAGTGTAATGGTATTGATCTTCCCATTTAGTAATACTCTTCTTCACTAAAGTTACATTTACTCTTCCAGCACCAGAAACTTTAGCTTTAAAGATGATGTTTTTGAATGCAGTAACATCTTCTTCTAAACCACCACCCATCATGGTTTTATAAATAGTGATATAGTTTTTAGACGTTCCTTGCAATTGAACATTTCTCATTAATCTGTATTCATCATTATTGCTAGAGAAATTTAGTTCATTCACTACATCAAACTTAGTAATTGAAGTTTTAGTTTTATCATAATCAAGACTCCAAGTGCCATCTGCTAAGTAAACTAAGTCGGTTAAATTATTATTCAAGTAAACATATATACTTCCTTCATAGTAATCTTTTACAGGGATTGTTAAAGTGCTAATGCCATTAGCTGCAACTGTAAATGGTAATTTACGTTTGCTTGAAATTGCATTTTCATTTGTTTTTTCTTGTAACTCAAAATAGCCAGATGTATAGCTTGTACTATTCTTAAATGTTACAGTTAAATCAGTTGCTTTTCTATGACCTTTACTGATATAAGCTTTTGGTAAATCTGCATTTGTAACACTATTTACACTAGCATTGTTAATTAATTTTCCAATAATATCATTTGCCATAGCTTCCACCATTTCATAACTTACAGCCCATAATTGGAAGTTATATAAGTTTTCATCTGGTTGATAGTTATCGGTAAACCAATTACTTTGTAAACTGATTGTGTTTCTATTTGCTTTAGTACCTGCACTTAAATTAATTGCATATTCTATTTCACCAGTTCTTTGTTTAATTTGATAAGCCATTAATTGATAACCACGAACTGTAAGATTTTTAACATCTAATAATTCTGCACCTTTTAATCTATCACAAATAGGTTTGGTGTGATTATAAACATCACCTAAAGTTTTAGTACCAAACGCAACAGCTTTTGTAACATTGTCTTTTGTATAATCTACTGCTAATATTTCAACAGCATTTGTAAAGTTGACAATATCTAATGGAGTGCTAATGTATGCTGCATTGGTATTGTCTACAGAAGCTGGAACCAATGCATTTAATGTTAAATCATTTGGACCATTAACAATTGTACCACTTTGAGTGAATTTAGTACTGCTACCATATCCATTAACTTCAGGAATACTATTTACTGCATTGCCATATAAACGTTTACTAATAATATTTCCAAGAGTTTTACTTTCAACTCCACCACCACCACCACCACTTACAAATCCACAAGTATCTAAAATGGTTAAAGTAATAATACTATCACAACCTAAAGCACATGGAACGTGAATGTAATAGGTACCTGGTGCAGTATATGATTGACCTCTGAAAATGTAATTACATGGTCCGCATACTTTTACACAAAAGCTACTGCTTCCAACAATCTTCACATAAACATATATGCTATTTGAAGTTGCAGTACAACCTATTCCATTACCAACTACTACATAATAGTTTCCTGTTGTTGTAGCTACATAGCTTGTTCCTGTTGCACCTGGAATTAGAATTCCATTTTTATACCATTGATTTCCTAAATTACAATTTGAATATAAGGTTACACTTCCACCATAACAGAAAGAAGTTGGTCCACCAGCTGCAATTGTTGTATTTGCAGGCATTGGAATTACAGAAACTGTATAATTTACAGAAGATGTACAGCCAAATGAATTTGTAACTGTGTAAGTAATAATTACAGTTCCACCATAAATACCAGTAACAACTCCATTTGAACTTACAGTTGCTATAGAAGTATTACTACTGCTCCAATTACCATATAAAGTACCACAACTTAAAACTATTGTGCTTCCAACACAAACACTTGTTGGACCATAAATTGGAGATATTGGTGGAAGAGGATTTGCTGAAACGTTATGAGTAACTGTAGATGTGCAACCATTTGAATTTGTTACAGTGTAACTGATAACGGTTGTGCCATGAGCATTTCCAGTAACTAACCCATTGGAATTTACAGTTCCTACATAAGTATTACTGCTTGTCCAAATACCACCTGGTGTAGAATTGTAAAGTTGTAAAGTACTTCCAATACAAACATTTGGACTTGGATTACAAGTAATAGGTCCTAATGTTGGATTAGCAAATACTGTTATATCATAAGTAACAACAGTTGTACAACCAAATGAATTGGTAACAGTATAACTAATTGTAGCAGTACCAGCAGCATTGCCAGTTACAATTCCTCCATTACTAATACTTGCTACAGTAGGATTGCTACTGCTCCAAATACCACTACCAGACATACAATTTAATTGAATTGTTTTTCCAACACAAACTGTATTTGGTCCACTAATAGGAGAAACTAATGGATTTGGATTAACAGTAATTAATTTAGTAACTGTAGTAGTACAACCATTTGCATTTGTAACTTGATAACTGATGGTAGTTGTACCAGCTGAATGACCAGTAACAACTCCATTAAGTATAGTTGCAACAGAAGTATTGCTACTACTCCAAACACCACTTCCAACACCATTAGTAAGTATTATTGAATTACCTATACATACTGAACTTGGTCCATTAATTGGTGGAACAATTGGATTTGCATAAACAGTAATAGTTTGAGATACTGTTGTTGTACATCCATTTGCATTTGTAACTTTATAACTTATAATTACAGTTCCTGGTAAATGACCTGTTACTATGCCACTTGTGCTGATACTTGCAATATTTGAATTGCTTGAACACCAAACTCCACCAGGTGTTACACAACCAAAAGAAATGGTTTCACCTACACATACAGAACTTGGCCCTGACAATGGTGCAACAATTGGGTTATCATAAACAGTTATAACCATTGATACTGTTGTACTGCAACCAGTTGTTAAATTAGTAACAGTATAATTAATTATAGCATTGCCAGCTGCAATAGCAGTAACTGATCCTGTTGTACTTACAGTTGCAATTGCTGTATTGCTACTACTCCAAACTCCACCTAAAGTTGAAGAACTTAAAGAAGTATTTTGTCCAACGCATAAACTTGAAGTTCCGGCTATTGGAAAAACTATTGGATTTGGATAAACAGTTATATTATGTGTTACAGTTGTACTACAATTATTTGTATTAGTTACTGTGTAGCTAATCATAACAGACCCTGGTGCTACACCTGTTACCAAACCATTCTGGTCTATTGTTGCATAATTAGTATTGCTGCTACTCCATACTCCTCCAGCAGTTGTATTATTTAATTGTAATGTGCTATTCACACAAACTTTAGGACTTGGGAAACATGTTATTGGTGCAACAATTGGATTTGCATAAACATTTATTAATTTAGTTAAAATAGTGCTACATCCAAAAGAATTTGTAACTGTATAACTTATTGTAACAATTCCAGGAGAAATTCCAACTACTGTACCATTAGAATTAACAGTTGCTATAGCTGTATTACTACTGCTCCATACACCATTTAAACAAGTGCTCACTAAAGAAATTGAGTTGCCTACACAAACTTGGCTTGGACCTGTTAAAGGATCAACAATTGGATTTGGATTTACTGTTATTGTTTTAGTTACAGAAGTTGAACATCCAAAAGAATTTGTTTCAGTATAAGTTATTCTTGTAGTTCCTGCACTTAAACCAGTAACTACCCCACTAGAATTTATTGTTGCAACAGTTGTGTTACTACTTGTCCAAGTACCTGTATTATTTGTACTAGAAAGTGTTATTGTATTTGCAACACAAACTGAACTAGGCCCACCTATTTGAATTAAAACTGGATTAGGATTTACAGTTATATTTTTTGTAACTGTTGTTGTACAACCATTTGAATTAGTTACTTTATAACTGATAACAACACTGCCAGTACTTATACCAGTAACAATGCCAATAGTTGAAACAGTTGCAATGCTTGGGTCACTAGTAAACCAAACGCCACCAGAAGTTAAATTAACTATTGTTATTGTCTGTCCAACACAAACTTGGCTAGGCCCAGTGATTGGATCTACAACTGGGTTTGCATAAATTGTTATTACAATTGATGCTACTGTTGTACAACCAAATTGGTTAGTTACAAAATAACTAAATGTTACATTACCTGGAGCAATTGCAGTTACTACACCATTAATATCAATAGTTCCAACATTTGGGTTACTACTTCCCCAAGCACCATTAGGGGTTG
>JAYVBS010000347.1:0-2093 GCA_043750315.1 Chitinophagaceae bacterium | reverse complement strand
CTTCTTGATAAAATATGTAGCGTTCTTCTAATCTCTTCATCTCTACCAATTACAGGATCTAACTTTCCGTTTCTAGCTAACTCATTTAAATTTTTTGCATACTTTTTTAATGAATTGTATTCATTGTTTTGGGTTGCAGAACTAATGGTTGAACCTTTTCTTAATTCTATAATTGCAGCAACCAAACCTTTTTCTGATAAACCTCCATCTTTTAAAGTCTTTGCAGAGTCGTCATTAATTTGTAGTAATCCAATCATTAAATGTTCAACACTTACAAACTCATCTTTAAATTGTTTTAAGCTTGCATTAGCTTTTAACAAAGCATTATTTAAATCTCTGCTCATACTTTGTGCTGCTTCTCCAGAATCGTTTTTTGGTAAACGATTTAATGATGTTTCATTCTTAGTTTGAATTAAATTGAGATTAGCATTATTTTTTTTCAATAAATATTCAATGGGACTATCCTTGTCATTTAATAATGCTTTTAACAAATGATTTGTTTCTATTGTAATATTATTGTTATTGAAAGCAAGTTGCTGAGCAGCTTGAATCGTTTCTTGGGCTTTTATTGTATAATTTGTCAAGTTCATTTATTCTGTAATTTTGTTATAGTTAAATCCTCAAATCATAATCCACATAAATATTTCAGCAACAATGACACATAAAGTTAAATTCTTCTGTCTGCATTTCCGATTATTATTCTTTGCTCTGTTATTGTTGCAGTTTACAAATGCACAAACTAATTTTTCTAAGCTTGATGATTGGTTAGATAACAATGTTTCAAACTTAGGTGGAAGAGCAGTTTTATTAGTTTGGAAAGATGGGAAAATAGTGTATGAAAATGCTGCAAATGAACTAACCATAAAACAAAAATTTATTGCAAAACGAATTGGTAAGAAAACTGGAAAAGAAATTGATTTAGGTAATTTTAATGCCAAAACAAAACAAAGAATTGCAAGTTGTAGTAAGTGGCTTTCAGCAGCTTTAGCAATGACTTTTGTTGATGAAAAAAAAATAAGTTTAAACGATTCAATTGGAAAATTTTTACCTGTAATGATAGCAAATGGAAAAGGTGGTATTAAAGTTTGGCAATGTTTAAATCATTTAACAGGTATTAAGCAAATTGGTGTAATGAATGCTATGAATAATGGAAATGAAAATGGTGAAGGTGGTTTTCGTAAAAAATTTCAGCAAAAAGAAAATGGTGGTTTAAACAACAAATTAAATCCTTGGAATAGCATGCAAGATGCTATGGATTCATTAGCCAGAACAGAAATCGAAGATGAAGCAGGCAAAACTTTTCATTATGGAAATGCAGGATTACAAATTGTTGCAGCTATTTGCGAAGTGGTTGGAAAAAAAGATTTTGAAACTTTATTTCAAGAACGAATTGCAAAACCTTTAAAAATGAAAGACACTGATTTTGGGAATGTAAAAGTGCCTTTAGCAGCTGGTGGAGCTTATAGCACACCAATCGATTATTTAAATTTTTTACAAATGATTTTGAATGAAGGAAAATATAATGGAAAGCAAATTATTTCTAAGCAATCCATCATAAATATGCAAAAGAATTATGTAAGTAAAGATTGTAAAGTGTCTTATTCACCTGCAGAAGCAAAAAATTGGGGTTATGGTTTTGGTGAATGGGTTATGGATAGCCTCACCCCAACCCTCTCCAAGGGAGAGGGAGTAAAACGATCAAATGCTGTTACTAGTCCAGGTTTATTTGGAACTTTTCCTTGGGTAGAAAATGAAAAAAAATATTGTGCAATTTTATTTACACTCAACATCAAAAGCAAAGGTAGAGGAGAACGATACAAAGAACTCAAGCAGCTGGTTGATGAATCATTAGAAAGTCAAAACTAAAAAGTATAAACTAACTCTTAACTCTGAATTCTAAACTAATAACATGTACGAACATAAAAAACAACCATTAGCTAGTAAGAAAAAATATTACAATCGACTTTGGAGTAATACGTTATTTTCTTTACTTATTTTATCAATTTGTCTAGTCATTGGCATTGTAGGAAATAAATTTACCATTCCAGAATTTGATTGGTACGATAGTTTGTTAAATGCTTCTATGATTTTAG
>JAYVBS010000346.1:0-4891 GCA_043750315.1 Chitinophagaceae bacterium | reverse complement strand
GTTCATGAATTTTTATAAAATTGGCGATTTATTAATACACTCAATTCAATTAAATACAAAAGAAACGTTTTATTATTTAGCATCAATCATACTTGTTTCAATACTTTGTAATAGTTTTTTATTGCGATTTGCAGCAAGCCAAAATTGGCTTCTGGTTGCAATTGTAATTTGGATTTGCTTTTTTATTGTGGTACAAAAAAATGTATTGACAAAAAATAAAATTTCTGCTATTCTTAGCATTTCTCTTTCATTAAAATGGATTTTAATATTTACATTTTCAGCTTCATTCCTCATTATATATTTTACAAAAAATTTAGAGCTAGAACAAAGAAAAAAAATTGCCGAAAACATTGATTTGCAATCTGATGCTACTGTTGAAAATTTATTAAATATTGCTACAACAGGATTTAGCAATGCTTTTTTTGTTTTTAATATGGATAGGTTTAAAAATGAAAAAGACACAAAATTTTTAAGAGACAGTTTAGTTGCAGAGAATTTTTCTGGTTACTTAAATAAGTTCAATACTCAAATTTATTTGTTTGATAGTTTGCATCTACCAATATATAATTTAGATTCTTTAAAGTACAAAACACTTAATGAGTATATCAATAATTCTGTTCAAATTATTCCTGATAAAAATTTATTTAGTTATCAAAATAATAATCAAAACAAAGTTTATCTATATAAGAAAGAATTGTACAGTATAGAAAACAAAGTGATTAGCTCTTTATACATAATTTTTAAAGAAAAGAATGAAAAGAATAACAGTGTGTTTCCTGTATTATTTAAGCAATGGCAATATGATGATGTTTTAAATAATTATTCTTTTGCAATTTATAATTCAGGAGCTTTAGTTAGGCAAGAAGGCAATTACAACTTTAGCTTAATTTATAAAAATATTGGCATAAAGTATCAAGATTTAAATGAAGAAAATAAAAGTATCTTAATTTATGAACCAAAAAATTCAAAAGCAATTATTGTTGTAAAAGCCAAACGTGACCTTTTAGATTTCGTAACTTTCTTTGCCTATTTGTTTTTTGCATTTTTATTAATAGCATTTTTATTTATAATTTTTAATAAAATAATAGATTCTAAATTCAATTTAAGGGCATTATTCAGTGCTTTACAATTTAATATTCGTTCTCAGATTAGGGTAGTTATCATTTTTATTTCTCTTTTTTCTTTTTTAATTATTAGTGTAGTAACTATAATATTTTTCATTAGTAAGTTTAATCAAACAAGTCAAGATCGATTAGTTAAATCTTTAAATAATATTTCATCTGAAATTGTTAGCCTTTATAAAGTTGATACTAATTATTTGAAGGCAAAACATGATGCTGAATTAATTGGATTTGCCAAACAATTAGGCGTTGATATTAATATGTTTGATACTGCAGGGAACCTAATGTTTACAACACAACCATACATTTATAATAAGAAATTGATAGCTGCTAAAATGAACCCAATTGCTTATCAAAGAATGTATTTTGAAAACAAATCACTTTTTAAACAAGAAGAACAAATTAGTGACCTTTCTTTTATCAGTTTATATAAACCTTTAATAAATGATGAAGGAAAAATTATTGCCTGTATTAATGTTCCTTTTTTAAATGCTGAAGCAGAATTAGAAAATGAAATATCTACTTTTATTTTAACCTTAATGAATTTAAATGCATTCATTTTTTTAATGGCTGCAGCTTTAGCATATTTTATTGCAAATAGAATTACAAACTCATTTAAACTTATTTCAAATAAAATGAAAGGTGTGAATTGGCAAGAGAAAAGTGAAGAAATTATTTGGAATAAAAATGATGAAATCGGTATTTTGGTTGATGAATACAATGTAATGGTTCGTAAACTTAATGAAACAGCAGAAGCTTTCGCTTTAACTCAAAAAGAAGCAGCATGGAAAGAAATGGCACAACAAGTTGCTCATGAAATAAAGAATCCATTAACTCCAATGAAATTAAGTATACAGTATCTTCAAAAAAGTATTCAAAATGGAGATCCAAATATTAAAGAGTTATCGAAATCTGTTTCAAATACTTTAATAGAACAAATAAACCAATTGAATAAAATAGCTATAGATTTTTCGCAGTTTGCTAATATTGGCAATAGTAATCTTGAGAAATTAGATTTAGAAAGTTTGATTAGTAGTATTATTAAACTTTTTAATGTTGAAGAGAAAAATCTTATTCATCATCAAAAACCATCTACACCAATTTTTATCTTAAATGATAGAGTGCAAATGCAACGTTTGTTTACAAATATTATTAAGAATGCAATTGAAGCTGAAAATAAAAATCAGCAAATTATAATTGACATTCAGTATTCTCTTAAAGATAAAATAGTAATTGTAATGATAAAGGATAATGGATTTGGAATTACTGATGATATAGCAAGCAAAATGTTTACACCAAACTTTACAACAAAAACATCTGGAACTGGCTTGGGACTTGCAATTTGTAAAGGAATTGTAGAAAATTCAAACGGTAAAATATGGTTCGAAACTTCTAGTCAAGGAACTACATTTTTTGTACAATTACCAACTTTTTAATTATCTTTTAGATTTTTGGTGAACAATAAATTTTTCAAACTGATCAAGTGTAAAACTGCTGAGATTTTGTTCTTCTGATAAAAGTGTTTTCTGTGCAACTAATATCCCAAATTTGCAATCATCAAACCCTTCAATGCTATGTGCATCTGGATTAATTGAAATCAAAACATTTTTTTCTAAAGCTTTGTTTATCCATTTCCAATCTATATCTAACCTTCTAGGATGTGCATTTAATTCAATTACAACATTATTAGCTGCACAAGCATCAATTATTTTTTCATGATCTAAAGGGTATCCATTTCTGCTTAATAATAATCTGCCTGTCATATGACCAAGAATAGAAGTAAAAGGATTTTCAATAGCTTTTAGTAGTCGAGCCATGGCTTTGTCTTCAGTCATAGATAAGTTAGAATGAACAGAAGCAATTATAGCATCGAAAGTATTTAAAACAGCATCATCATAATCTAAACTGCCATCATTTAAAATATCACTTTCAATACTTTTAAATATTTTAAAAGGAGTTAATTTTTTATTGAGTTCTTCTATTTCTTTATGTTGTGCCAAAACTCTTTCAACTTGTAAACCTTGGGCATAGAAGGCAGTTTTACTGTGGTCGCTAATTACTAAATATTCTAAGTTTTTATCT
This sequence comes from Chitinophagaceae bacterium, assembly GCA_043750315.1. Taxonomy (GTDB): domain Bacteria; phylum Bacteroidota; class Bacteroidia; order Chitinophagales; family Chitinophagaceae; genus CAIVPM01. The sequence continues at coordinate 1,688 of JAYVBS010000346.1, read as the reverse complement.
TTAGCTGCTTTTGCCATTTCTTCTAAAGTATTACTACCATCACTCCATTTACTATGGCAATGTATAATACCTTTTATATGTTTCTCTAAAATTGTTTTAGGGATATTATTTTCTATAGCAAGATGAATAATTTGTTTGTCTTCTCTTTTATATACAGGAATAAATTCAAGATTATTTTCTATAAAAATTTCTGCTTCAGAAGCATAATATTTAGTGTTGTCAATTTTAAAATGTTCTTCGAAATAGTTTAAAAATTCTGTAGAACAGTTATGTTGAAATTGTGTGTAGATAAAATTTTCAGCCTTGCACAAATAAAAAATTAATAAAATATTTTCATTTCCTTTAAAAGAAATAAAACTTTCATCTTCAGCATTTATTTGATAATTATTCGATGTAAAAAAATCTGCTAATGTTTTTTTAGGTGAAGTAGTTGCCCATTCAATTTTGTCAATAACATTGAGTTGTCTGTTAAAATCTCCAACCATTTCAAATTTAAAATTGCCGAGCTGAGTTTGTAACATTTTAGTAAAACTTAAAGCATAAGTTTCTATTTGTGCATACAAGTAGTTGCCAAATGTGCTATAATAAAACTCAATGGAATTTTTTATACTTTGCTGTGTTTTTTCTCCAAAACCTTTATAAAGAGTTAGCCTGTTTTCATTGCATGCATAAAGCAATTCACCAATTGTTTCAATTTCCATTTCTCTCCAAACTGTAGAAATTTTCTTTGGCCCAAGTCCTTTTATTTTTTGTAACATTTCTAAAATGCCCGCTGGAGTTTTAGAAATTAAATCATCTAAAACTGATAAAGAATCTGTTTCTAATTGTTCTAAAATTTTCTTGGCAACACTATCTCCAATGCCTTTAATAGAAGCAATTTTATTTTTATCTAAAGCAGAAAGTTCTTGAGGTAAATTTTCAATGGTAAAAGCTGCAATGGAGTACGATTTTGATTTAAAACTATTTTCTCCATGAATATCCATGAGTTTGGATAATAGTGAAAAGTTATCTGCTATGGCACTATTTGTCATGCACCAAAAATAGCAAAATCATTATGCTAAAATGAAATTAAATTAACGCAGCAAATCACATGGTTTTAAGCCAGTATGCTTTTTAAATGCTGCAGAAAAATGTGAGATAGAAGAGTAACCTAATAAAGCAGAAACATCAGTTACACTTAAACCTTTTTCGTATAACAAATATTTGGCGTGTTCCATTCTTTGTTGTTGAAAAAAGTCGAATATTGTTGTACCAAAAACTTCTTTAAATCCTTTCTTTAAATAACATTCATTTATTGCTACTTTTCTGCTTAAATCTTTAATAGTAATAGGGTTGCCAATATTTTGCAATAAAATTTCTCTGCTGTTGTAAATGGCTTGTAAACTGTGTTCATCTTGCAAAAATTTGCAACTAAAACCTTCTTGTTTTTCATCAACCAAACAATCTAAACTATATAATAATAATTCATGAATTTTTGAATTCAAAAAAATATTTTCTAGAGCACCAGTATAGCTATGATTTAATAAAGCATCAAGTACATTTCTTTTTTTAAAGCAAAGAGGAAAAAGCTTGGTAAAAGCTGCAGGATGTTTAAATGCAAGCACTTCATCTTTTCTATTACTTAATTTTACATTATGTGTAAATTGATGTAAGAAAGTAGATGAAAAATGGAAAACAAAAACATCGAC
>JAYVBS010000345.1:0-4900 GCA_043750315.1 Chitinophagaceae bacterium | reverse complement strand
TTACATCACGAGTTATAAAGAAAGTGTCCTAAAAACCACAGAGCAGCAGAAATGCTGCTTTTTTATTATTAAACTATTTTTATGTATTGGTTATTTCTTGCTTGTATTCTTTTTGCCGTTAACGATATTTTATGGAAAAAATATTTAAAAGATCTCTTAACATTTCAATTAGCATTTGTTAGGGCAATTTATACCAGTATAATAATGGCATTGCTTTATTTTTTTGTTGATGGAAATTTTTTTAGAGAATGTCAACAACCCGATTTTTATATCATTTTAATATCTTGTTTTTTTGGTTGTATGGGATTATTTAGTTTAATAATATATTTAAAAAGAGGCTTGCTTTTTAATTTAGGATTTTACAGTTTAGCAGGAGTTTTTATTATAGCATTTTACACTTTTATTACCGATAGAAACTCAATAAATGATCTAATGTTTTTATTAGGTTCTATATTAATAATTGTTGGGTATATTTTTTTTATTAATGCAAATAAGCAACAAATAGGGATGCCTAAAAAATCAATGAACGACCATTTATTATTATGGGTAATGACATTGAGTTTCTCTATTTTATTAATCACACAAGGTATTACGGTTACTAAATTTAGTTTTATCACTATATCTTTTACACAGGAAGTTTCAGTTGCAATTTTTGCTGGGCTTATTACTTTTTTTACACCTGTAAATAAGAATAATCAATCAGTTGCTATATTTTCATTGAAGCCAATTATAATGGCAATAGTTATTGTAGCAGCTGTAATAGCAAACACAATTGGCTTGAAATACACAAACTCATTAATTACTTCTGTTATTGGTTTGTTGACGCCAATTTTAGTTGTATTGGGAAGTATTATTTATATGAATGAAAAAATTACTACTAAACAACTTTTTGCTTTTGTTTTAATGCTAATAGGGAGCTTACTTTTGATTTGGAAGTCTTAGTTGATTTTTTAGTTGCTGATGTATTTAATTTTAATAATTCGTCATATAGTTTTCTAAACCATTTATGTTCACCCACATAAAATATTTCTAAGTTAACACATTGCAATAATTTTTTTATATCTAAGTGTTCATTTCTAATTAAAGAACATTAGTGTAGATGATGCAATATTTACTAATAATTTCTTGGGTATATACTGAAACTAAGATCTGAAATTTATTTATAGATTTTAAATCTATTTTCTCGTTAATGAATTTGTTGTCTTTGTAAATCCAAATTAATCTATAATAAAAAATTAAGAACCAAGCATAATTTATATTAGAATTTAGTTTAGGATAAAAAGAATTAAAAATTTTATAAGAATCATTCAAAATATAATCCCAAGCTGAAATTCTACCCTTTAAGATAGGATGAATTTCAATTTTATTTTTTTTAATTTTCTGCAACACTTTATTAAAATATTCTTTTGATTTAATGATATCTTTTTCAATAAAATATTTTTGTGTAAGTAAAGTATTTCTAAAAAGAAAAAAATCATACAAAGAAGTCTCAGTAACAGATTCTAACCATATACCATAATAATCATTCAACCTTTGTTCTTCTACATAATGTTGTAATAAACATATTTGTAAAGCAATTGAATCTGGAATATGCTTGGTTACAAAAGCTATTAATTTCTTATTCCCTTTTTCTGCTTGTATATGAAATTCTTGTAGACCTATGAAAATTTTTTCATTAGCTTCTGGTTTAGTGAAATCGAAAGGTAGATTTATAATTTTTTCTAACAAATCATAATCATTATTTTCTATTGCAAATTCAACAACACTCTTTAACTTATACGAACTTTCATAAGTGGTAAAATCTAAATATTTTAAAGCATTTATTATTTTATCTGTATCATATTTCTGATTTAATCTATATAAAAAGGTATCCCATTAAAGAAATCAGTATCGAATGATTGGATATAATTTTTAAAGTGTTTATAAGAGCTAAAACCAACTGTACTAGCCAATTTATCTAAAGTATAAAGAGATGGGCCACTTTCACTTTGAACAATACCAAACAATCTTCTTAAAGTATTATAACTAATTTGAATACTAAATTTCTCTACTAAAACCTCACTGAATTCTTTGCAGGTGTAATGACTATTTAAAGTAATCTTAAAATTCTCTTCAATAAGTTTCAACAACCACTGTTTCTCACTTTCAGTTATTGAATTTGACATACTGATTTGCAGTAAGAGTTATAATAACCAAATATAGCAATAATTCTAATTTGGTTTATAAAGTTTTACTATTCAACAATGCCTTATTTTCGATTAAACATAACATGAATGTTAGTTAAAACTTTTGGAAGTGCTGTTTATGGAGTAGATGCTATTACAATTACTATTGAAGTAAATGTAAGTGGTGGTGATTTGAAGTATTATATTGTAGGATTACCAGACAATGCAGTTAAAGAAAGTTTGCAAAGAATAGAAAGTGCCATTAAGACCAATAAATTAACCATGCCACGAACAAAAATTGTGGTAAATATGGCACCTGCCGATATTAAAAAAAGTGGTAGTGCATTCGATTTGCCTATTGCTATTGGAGTTTTAGGAGCAAGTGATCAATTAGTAAGTTCTGAAAAATTAAATGAATATGTAATGATGGGTGAGTTGAGTTTAGATGGAACAATTCAACCCATTAAAGGTGCTTTACCAATTGCTATACAAGCCAGAAAAGAAGGGTTCAAAGGCTTATTTGTGCCAACAGAAAATGCAAGGGAAGCTGGCTTAGTTAATAACTTAGAAGTATATGCAGTAAAGCATTTGCTTGATGTTGTAAATTTCTTTAAAGATGAAAACTCATTGCAACCTGTAGTTGTAAATACAAGAGATGAATTCTATAACAGTCAACAAGATTTTGAATTTGATTTTAGCGATGTTAAGGGGCAAGAAAATATAAAACGAGCATTGGAAATTGCAGCTGCCGGTGGGCATAATGCCATTTTAATTGGTCCACCAGGTGCAGGAAAAACCATGCTAGCAAAGCGTTTACCAACAATTCTTCCACCACTAAGTTTGCAAGAAGCTTTAGAAACTACAAAAATTTATAGTGTTGCAGGTAAGCTTCCTATAAATTCAACGCTTGTTTCAAAACGTCCTTTTCGATCTCCACATCATACCATTAGTGATGTTGCTTTAGTTGGTGGTGGGGGCATTCCTCAGCCAGGTGAAATTTCTTTATCACATAATGGCGTACTTTTTTTAGATGAGTTGCCAGAATTTAAAAGAACAGTTTTAGAAGTTATGAGGCAACCCATGGAAGAAAGAAAAGTTACTATTTCTCGTGCAAAAGTAGCCATTGATTTTCCTTCCAACTTCATGTTAGTGGCAAGTATGAACCCTTGTCCCTGTGGTTTTTTTAATCATCCCACAAAAGAATGTACTTGCCCTGCAGGCTCTGTTCAAAAATATTTAAATAAAATATCAGGACCATTATTAGATAGAATTGATTTACATGTAGAAGTAACACCAGTAGATTTTAATGAATTAAGTGATGTAAAAATTGGAGAATCATCCAAACTTATTCGAGAAAGAGTTATTCAGGCAAGAGACATTCAAACCCAACGATATAAAGACATTGAAGGTTTATATGCCAATGCACAAATTAGTGCTAAACAACTTAGAGAAATTTGTGTAATTGATAAAATTGGCGAAGCATTATTAAAAAAAGCTATGGAAAGATTAAATCTCTCAGCTCGTGCTTATGATAGAATTTTAAAAGTTTCCAGAACCATTGCAGATTTAGCAGCATCAGAAAATATCAAACCAGAACATTTGGCTGAAGCTATTCAATATAGAAGTTTGGATAGAGAAGGTTGGGCAGGATAAATTATTGTGGATTTGTTGATTGTCGATTTGAAGATTTTTTAAAAGATATTATTTATTATTTAAAAACCATGTGTGCTACAGTAAATTTGTATTTTTTAAATTATGAATCAAACAGCTTCAACTTTCATTGCAAAAAGCACCATTAAATCTGCCGATTTAAATCATCGTCAGAAAATAAACTTTAATATAAGTAAATACAATGCAGTTGTACCAAATGGTAAACAACAATTTGATAATATTTTAGCTGCAAGAGAAATTGCAAAAAACACAAAGCATAAAGCAATTGAACATTTAGATTCCTATTTAGAAGAGTTTGAAAGAAATATTTCAGCAAGAGGAGCAAAAGTAATTTGGGCAGAAAACACACAACAAGCTTTAGATGCTATTGGTAAAATTTGTAAAGAAAAAAATTGCAAAACTTTAGTGAAGAGTAAAAGCATGGTTACTGAAGAAATTCATCTTAATGCATACTTAGAAAAAAATGGAATTGATAGTGTTGAAACCGATTTAGGAGAATATATTCAACAATTAGATGGAGAAGCTCCTTATCATATTGTTACTCCTGCCATGCATAAAAGTAAAGAAGATGTTGCTAAGCTTTTTGCTGATAAATTAGGTGTTCCAGGAGGTTTATCACCAGAAGAATTAACGCTAGTTGCTCGAAAAAATTTGCGAAAAAAATATGTTGAAGCAGAAGTAGGCGTTACAGGTGCCAACTTTATTATTGCAGATATTGGTGCAGTTGCAGTAACTGAAAATGAAGGTAATGGACGATTAAGTTGTGCCATGCCTAAAACTCATATTGTTGTTGTAGGCATAGAAAAAGTAATTCCTTCTATTGATGATCTGGCTTTATTTTGGCCATTGCTTTCAACTTTTGGAACAGGACAAAAACTTACAGTTTATAATACTATCATCACTGGTCCAAGACAAACAAATGAAATTGATGGACCTGAAGAAATGTATGTGATTTTATTGGATAATGGTAGAACCAATTTATTAGCTAATCCAACTACTCGTGAAGCTTTGTATTGTATTCGTTGTGGTGCTTGTTTAAATGCTTGTCCTGTTTATAAAAATAT
>JAYVBS010000344.1:0-11345 GCA_043750315.1 Chitinophagaceae bacterium | reverse complement strand
ATGTGTATTTGCACAACACAATTTTTTAAAAGACCCTGCCTTTAGCAAAATGGATTTTATAAGCTGCCGCAATGTGCTTATTTATATGGAGCCTTATCTGCAAAAAAAGGCACTCACCACTTTTCATTATTCATTAAACCCAAATGGATTTTTATTGTTGGGCAAATCTGAAACAACGAACGGTGTACCTGAACATTTTGCCATATGTCAATTGAATGGTACTGCTAAAAATGATAAAATATTCACTCGTAAAGATATTCCGGGCAGGTTTGTGCCAACATCAAGCCTGCGAAGCGAAAAAAGTTTTGCTGATATAAGTGTTAACAGCAAAAACGAAATCATCCGAACCGACTTTCAAAAAACAGCTGATGATATAATGCTGAGCAAATACACTCCTGCCGGTGTGGTGGTAAACGAGGCCATGGACATTGTGCATTTCAGGGGCAGCACTGGATTCTTTTTAGAACCATCGCCGGGCAAAGCAAGCCTTAATTTATTAAAGATGGCTAAGGAAGGATTGGCTTTTGAACTGCGTAATATTTTGCACAAAGCAAAAAAAGAAAATACCACTTTTATAAAAGAAAATATTCCGATACAGGTAAATGGCGTACAACACAATATTGCTATTGAAGCTATGCCATTGCCCAATATTATTGAGCCGCATTACCTTGTGCTTTTTCACAATCAATTATTAAATACCGGCAAGCAAATAGCAACCGGAACTAAAAAAGAAGCCGCTGTTTCCAAATCAACCAGTGCAGCCAAAGATTTACGCATACAGCAATTAGAAAAAGAGCTGGCACAAAGTCGTGAGGATATGCGTAGCATTACTGAAGACCAGGAAGCTGCCAATGAAGAATTGCAAAGTGCCAATGAAGAACTGCTTAGTAGCAGCGAAGAACTTCAGAGCCTGAATGAAGAAATGGAAACCAGCAAGGAAGAATTGCAAAGTACCAATGAAGAACTAACTGTGGTAAACCAGGAAATGATTGGGCTGAACGAGCAGGTAACCGATGCAAGAGATTATGCCGAAGCCATTATATCTAACTTACATGAGCCGCTGCTGGTGCTTGATAAACACCTGCGTATTAAATCGGCCAACAGCTCATTTTATAAAACCTTTCAGGTAAATGAGAAAGATACAACGGGAAAATTAATTTTTGACCTCGGCAACAGACAATGGAATATTCCCGACTTAAGGGAATTGTTACTAAACATTTTGCCGCATAAATCAATGTTCGAAAATTTTGAAGTAACACACAATTTTCCCAACATTGGCGAACGCATTGTGCTGCTGAATGCCCGTGAAATAGTTAATGAAACCGGTGGTGAAAAATTAATTCTACTAGCCATTGCAGATATTACCGAACAGGTAACTGCACGAAAAAAAATTGAAGAAAGCGAACAACAGTTCAACACCCTTGCCAACAACATTCAGAACCTTGCCTGGATGGCCAATGAAGATGGTTATATTTATTGGTATAACAACAGCTGGTATGAGTACACCGGTACTACACCCGAAGAAATGAAAGGCTGGGGCTGGAAATCAGTTCATAATCCCGAACAATTACCTGCCGTTCTTGAACAATGGCAGCATTCTATAAACACTGGCGAGGCTTTTGAAATGGTATTTCCGTTGAGAGGTGCAGATAATATATACCGCTCGTTTCTCACCAGGGTAATGGCCATGAAGGATGAAAAAGGAAAAGTATTACGCTGGATTGGAACTAACACCGACATCAGTGAAGAAAAAAGAATTGAAACAGAATTAACAGAAGCAAAAATATTTGCAGAGCAGGCAAAAGGAAAAGCGGAAGCTGCAAAAAATAAAGCCGAAACTGCTATGCAGGCAAAACAGCAGTTTTTGAGCAACATGAGTCACGAAATCCGAACACCATTGAATTCAATTTTAGGATTTACAAATGTGTTAATGAAAACCGAGCTGGGCGAACAACAAAAGGATTTTGTACAGGCTATAAAAACAAGTAGCAATTCATTATTGATACTCATAAATGATATACTTGATTTGGCAAAAGTAGATGCCGGTAAAATGACGTTTGTAAAACAACCATTTGAAATCCGCCAATCATTAACATCAATACTACATGTTTTCGACCTGAAGTTTAAAGAAAAAAATTTAGAACTTGTAAATGAACACGACAGCAAAATACCCTCTATATTATTGGGCGACCCAGTAAGGTTAAATCAAATTATTTTAAACCTTATGAGTAATGCCGTAAAATTTACAAACAAGGGAAAAATTATACTAAGCGTTAATTTACAAAGCGAAGACGAAGAAAATGTATCAATTGAATTTGCTGTTACCGATACAGGCATTGGCATTGCTGCCGAGAAAATAAATTCAATTTTCAATCTCTTTGAACAGGCAGAAATCAACACCTCAACTTCGTATGGCGGAACAGGACTGGGGCTTGCAATTGTTAAACAATTGGTAGAAACTCAAGGCGGAAGTATTAATGTAACCAGTCAGTTGGGTCAAGGTTCAACATTTACTTTCATCCTGCCATTTGGAAAAACAAATTTAAAAGCCGCAGAAGAAATAGAAACACTAAAACGGGATATAAAAGTTGAAAGCCTGCGTGTATTAGTAGCCGAAGATGTGGCATTAAATCAATTATTAATCAAAATGATATTAAGCGATTTCGGATTTGAACATGAAGTAGTCAACAATGGTAAAATAGCATTAGAGAAATTGCAAACCAATAACTACGATCTAATTTTGATGGATTTGCAGATGCCCGAAATGAATGGGTTTGAGGCAACTGAATACATCCGCAAAACTATGAAATCTAACATTCCAATAATTGCATTAACCGCAGATGTTACCACAGTGGATGTTGCCAAATGTAAAGAATTTGGAATGGACGATTATATTTCCAAACCTATTAACGAAAAGATACTATATAATAAAATAGTTGAATTAGTAATTAAACCATAATGAATGACAGAGTAAAGACAAATAAAAATTATTTTTCAACACAAACAGTTTGGCTTCGTGGTACAGAAACCCAGCCGTTAACAGTGGGTTTAATAAATTAGCGGTTCAGTGATTATATGAAGCTTTGTGCTACGTATCAAGTTTAGTGCTTCAAGTCACCAACTTCTTAAACATGCAAAACGTTATCGGCAAACTCTGTACAGACCTTCCCTACAACGTCTCCTTTCAATGCTTGTGTGTAAGCAAAGCAACTTTGGTTAATAATCTTATTTGAAATAATTTTCACATGCAAAATGAATTTGTTGTTTCTTTATAAAAAATATTAAACTATGAAAAAGATATCATTTTGCATTTTATTATTGCTGCCTTTTTTAGTGAATGCACAACTAGAAAAAACACTTAAAAAAACTATTGAATTACAGATGCCAAAAACTGCTGAAGATTCCTTTTGTGGCACTAGAGGAGCAGCTGTAGTGTGGCATCCAATTCAACAAAAATATTATGCAGCATTTGCAGGAAATCAAGCTTTTCCATTTGCTATTTTTAATTCCCTTGGCAATCGTATTTCAAATGAAAATCAAACTTGTTTAGTAGATATTAGGGGGCTTTGGTATAACCCAAAGTTGAAAAAAATTTGTGGCAATGCATACTCTAATATAGGTTGGTTTAGTTATCAACTTGATGCAAAAGGATTTATTGAAAGGAATGAAGTTTATGCTGCTGGTAAGAATCAACCTGATGTACAAAGTATTGGTATTTTTAATTCAAGTAGAAATTTAGTATGCTTTCTATATGGACAAAATATTTTTGTTTATAATGCTGATGCAATGCAAGAAGAAGACAGTACCATAAGGCTTTACCCAAGCATTAGTAAGTTAACAGAAATTAATAAAGAGGATGATGGAGTTGAATTAAACGAAAATTACAATGGCAATGTTTTAATTTATACAGGAATTCCTAAGGCTGAATTTGGCTTATTAAATATAACTGAAAAGCAAGTAGAATTATACAATTCAAAAACAGGTTTAATTACTCAAAAACTAAAACTTCCATCAGATATTGAACTCTGGACATCTTTTAATTTTAGTTATACAAACGAAATTTTTTGGGCATTTAATAAAAAAGAAAGAAAATGGGTTGGATATAAATAAAAAATAATAATTTTTATTTCAAACATTTAATTCAATAATATTATGGCAAGCTAAAATATTGTTGACCATCATCAAAATCTCCATCTAAAGCATCTAAAACTACTTGCAAATGTTTTTTATTGTTTAAAAAATCTGCATTGCTGGCATCAATAAAAATGGTTTTTATATTATGTTGTTTTATGTAGCTGGTATAAGTTTCTTGAATATTAAATAAATATTCGTCTGTTATATTTTGTTCGTAAGACCGATTTCGTTTTTTAATATTGGCTTGTAACTTACTTACAGGAGCATGTAAATAAATTAATATTTCAGGAAAAGTTAGTTGTGCTGAAATGATATCAAAAAGTTTTTGATACAACCTAAACTCTTCATCTGGCAAAGTAACTTTTGCAAATAATAAACACTTAGTAAATAAATAATCAGATATGGTAAGTGATTGAAACAATTCCTTAGTATGAATCATTTCTTTTAACTGCTTATATCTTTCAGCCATAAAAAACAATTCTACAGGAAAAGCATATTGTTGTTGATTAGAATAAAATTTTGTTAAGAAAGGATTATCAGCAAATTCTTCTAATACAGTTCTGGCATTAAAATGTTCTGCTAATAAATTAGTTAGTGTAGTTTTTCCTGCACCAATATTTCCTTCAACTGTAATAAAAGAATACTTCATACTTAAAGGTCAAAAATAGAGGTTGAGTAGAATTATGCTGTTAAAACTTTTTCACATTTAAAGTATCTGAACACTCTTGCAATAATACTTTTACAGATTTACTTAATATTGGATGCATATAGTTTGGAATTATCTCGTTTAAGGGCACTAAAACAAATTTTCGATTTTGCAAATGTGGATGAGGAATGGTTAAATTCTTTGTTTTAATAATTTCATTATCATAAAATAAAATATCGATATCAATAGTTCTTGGTCCCATTTTTTCTATTCTTTCTCTTCCTAATTCTTTCTCTATAGCCAAAATTTTTTGAATACATTGATGTGCAGAAAAATTTGTTTTATGAATAACAACCTGATTTAAAAAATTAGGTTGATTTATTTTACCCCAAGCTGCAGTTTCATAAATAGAAGATTTAATAATTATATTACCAAACACTTTTTGTAATTGAATAATTGCTTGTTCAAGATAAGCAATTCGATTGCCAAGATTTGTGCCTAATAATAAAACTAATGTAGCTTGTTGCAATGTTTGAGATTTCACATTGTAAATTTATTGATTGTGATACACAACCAAACCATCGATGGGATGTTTAACAATTTTTCCCAATTTTAATTCGTAGAGATGAAACATTTCTTTAATAATATCTTTAAATGCATAAGCAATGCTACCTGTAAAACTTATAGGATAAATCCAACTTTCATTAAACTTGTATAAATGCTGATAAATAAAATCGTGTAACCCATCTTCAATGATATTTTCTATCATAAAATGACCACGATTTTCTGAAAGAAAAGTTGCAAAACTTGCCAAATACTTATTAGGTAAAGGCTGCTTATAAGTTTTATCTAATATTTCTGATTTGGTTGTATTATACTTTTTTTCAAAAGCCATTTTTAGTTCGTCATCAAAAGTTTGATATAAGTAGTATTGTATTACCTTTTTGCCAAAATAAGCTCCACTCCCCTCATCGCCTAACACAAAGCCCAATGCAGGACTCGTTTTTATTATTTTTTTGCCATTATAATAACCTCCATTTGAACCTGTACCTAAAATACAAGCAATGCCTTTTTCATGTTGGAATAATGAACGAGCAGCACCCACTAAATCTGTATTAATTTCTATTCTAGTTTTTTGAAAAGCTTTTTTTAAGCAAGCTTTGATGATAGCTACATTATTAACATTACTTAATCCTGTGCCATAGAAATAAATCTGTTGTATTGAAATTGATTTAATTTTTGATTGAACTGATGTAAATATTTTTATAATTTCCTCCTCAGTTAAAAAATATGGGCTAATACCAATAGTTGTAAATTTTTGCTTTTTGTTGTTAGTAACAAAACACCAATCACAAGAAGTTGATCCACTATCGGCTATTAAGTATGCCATTATAAAATATTAAGTGATTTCAAATTTAATATTTTAAAGTTTACAAATATCTTTCTACCAAAATGTTTTTATGATGTAAGAAATGCCCAAAAATAATAAATGCAATAGCATTAACAGTTATTTCATTACCATTAGCTGTGCCAGTTTGTGAAAGTTGTTCTTCAGATAAGTTTTGCAAAAACAAATCTGTACTCTTTCTTAATGCTAAAATTTCTTCTACTAAAATTTCAAGGCTTTTATTACTAGCATTGGCATTTTTTGCATAATCATTCTCATTGAAACCTGCTAAATCTGTTTTATCTTTTCTCGAAAATCGAGTAGCTCTATAAACAAAGACTCTTTCAGCATCTATTAAATGTTGCAGTAAATCTTTAACAGACCATTTGCCCTCGGCATAAGCAAAATTTTGCTTTTCATTGGGCAGGGTTTGAACAAAAGAATTAAAATTATTTGAATAATTATTGATTAATTCTTGAATAGAATTGCCTTCAGTTTTAGCAATATAATTTTTATAGAATGTTGGAAATTCTTTTTCAGTTGGTCGTGCCATATAACATTTTTTTTAAGTTTGATGAGGAACAAAAAAGCTAAAAAAAGTTGTTCCATAATTTCTTACAAAACTAAATCCATCGAATTTTTCGTAATTATTTCTAGGTGTATGTTCTAAAATAAAAAAACCATTTTTTGCAATTAAATTTTGGTTCACAATAATTTTAGGTAATTCATCAATTGTACCTAAAGCATAAGGCGGACCAGCAAAAATAAAATCGTATTGGTTGGTACAAGTTTTTAAAAAATTGAACACTTCCATTTTAAAAATTTTTGTATTTGCTATTTGTAGTGCCTCAATATTTTTTTTAATGAATTCATGCATTGTTCTATCCATCTCAACAATTGTTAAATCATTTGCACCACGTGAAGCCAATTCGTAACTTATACATCCAGTGCCTCCAAATAAATCTAACGTTTTTAAACCATCAAAACTAATGCGATGTTGTAAAATATTAAATAACCCTTCTTTTGCAATATCAGTTGTGGGCCTCGTATGTGGCATGTTTGCAGGTGGTTGTATTCTTCTTCCTCCTAACCTGCCAGAAATGATTCTCATACAGAAAGATTATAAAATGGTGTATACCAATGTGCTTCATTTGCACTTATATGTTCTGCAAATAAATCATCGTTTGCAATAACTTCTACTGATAATCTCCCAAAAATATTTTCGAGCAATTCAAAATACCTTGAAGAAATATCTATTAAACCAGAAATTTCAACAGGCGTATTTTTTACACTTAAATTAAATTCTTGTACAATGTTCAACAAATAATAAATCACATCTTCTGGTGAATTGATTTGATAAGTTTGAATAAGCATTAACTTATTATCATAAATAACCACAACCAACATTGAATTACGATAGAATTGTACCTTAATCATTTCGATCAGCATTCTTTCATTCCCAAATAAATTTTCCAACACTTTTGTATAAGTGTTTTTATATTTAAAAGATACAAAATTGTTTTTTATAACATGATTTAAACTAGCAGTATATCGATATACAGTTACAGGATTATCTACAATATTTATTAGGTCTGCATTCGAAATAACGTTGTTATTATCACCATAAATTGCTGATAAATATGTTTCGGAACTTTCTCTTTTATACTTGGTAGAGGGTACAATTAAAGTTTCAGAATTATTCAAATAAATTGTAGTATCGCTAAATGTTTTATTTAATATGTTGCTTTGATTTTTTGTAGCATTAAAAATTCCTTCCCATTCACGATTGGTTCCATTAATTTCGTAGAATTCAAAGGCTTGAGTAGAAAGGCCATTTTTTTCTAGAATGGCAATATGTTGATTGTTAACTTCAACAATTAGTTTTGAGTTGAAATTGGAAGATTGTTGATTTTGCAAGGAGGCAATACTCAATTTTTGTTCTACCATTGTTCAAAAATAGGTAAATGCAGCATATGTAGTTTTGGAATTCACTGATTTTTACTGAAATTTTTAGAACTATTTTATAATTTTCGGGTATTTAAAACTTTTGTAATTTTATACGCATATGATCAAAAAAAGAAAAACTGCCATATTTAATAAATTTTTGACAGGCATAATCTTTATCAACTTTTGCATTGGATGTAAAGCTACAAAAATTATAAGTCAAGCTGAACCAATAATTGCAACTAAAAAAGAAACTAATCCACTTACAGCTGATTTACAAAATGCACATGTTGGTGTTTGTGTTTATGATGTTGAGAAGAAAATGTTTTTAGAATCTTATAATTCTGATAAATATTTTATACCTGCTAGTAATACAAAAATTCTAACTTGTTATGCTGCTTTAAAATATTTAGGAGATAGCCTTGTTGGATTAAATTTTCTTGAAGATGATACTTCAGTTTCAATTCAAGGAACTGGAGATCCATCATTTTTAAACAAAAATTTTAATAACCAACCAGTTTTTGAATGGTTAAAGTCGAAATCAAACAAAAAGATTTACTTATATAATTCAAAATTTACTACTACAGTTTTAGGAAGTGGCTGGTCGTGGGATGATTACTTAGAACCTTATATGGCAGAAAGAAGCAGTTTCCCTTTGTTTGAAAATATGGTTACATTTAGTTATAACAATGGTTTTAATACCATTCCAAAATATTTTGAAAATAGAATTTCATCAACATTTGATGCTAGCAATAACATTTATCAATTTAGTGTAGTAAGAAAAATAGGGATGAATGATTTTTCCATTTCCCCAGGAAAAAATTTATCTAAAAGAATTACTTTTCATACAGAATCTGAAAACGAATTAATGAGCAATAAATTAATTATTCAATTAATAAGTGATACATTAAAACAAAATATTTTTAGTAAACCTGTACCGCTAAATCTTAATTCTAACAAAATTTATTCTCAATCAATTGATACAGTTTTAAAATCTATGATGGTTAGAAGCGACAATTTTATAGCTGAACAATTATTATTGATGTCGAGTAATGAATTATTTAAAGAAATGAATGAAACTAAAATAATTCAATATTTATTAAAAAATGATTTAAACGAATTGCCTCAAACTCCAAAATGGATTGATGGAAGTGGTTTAAGTAGATACAATTTGGTAAGTCCAGAAGATTTTGTATTTATATTAAATAAAATGAAATTGGAATTTAGTTTACAAAGAATAACTAAAATTTTTCCCAAAGGGAACGAAGGAACATTAAAAAATATGTTTATCAATAATACCAATCAAGTTTCTGCAAAATCTGGAACGCTAAGCAATGTGTATTGCCTTTCAGGGTATTTAATATCAAACTCAAGAAAAGAATTTATTTTTTCAATAATGGTTAATCACCATCAGATAAAAACAATAGAAGTAAAAAACGCGATCGAAAAATATTTAACAAATATCATAGAAAAAAATTAAAGTGCAGGTTCTTGTTGGCTTAAACAATGCCAACTACCTAAACCCCAAATTACATCTCTGCTATCAATGCCAATTGTTTTTCTATCCTTGAAACAATTACTTATAATTTCTAGAGCTTTTTCGTCATTATCATCTTTAAAAGTGGGAACGATCACTGCATAATTTGAAATATAAAAATTTGCATAGGATGCTGGTAAACGTTGACCTTCACAAAAAACTGCATTAGGCATTGGCAACTCAATAATATTCATTTGCTTGCCATTTTGTAATCGCATTTTATATAAAGCCTTTAAATTTTGTTGCAGCAAAGAATAGTTTTCATCTTTCTTATTATGCTCAACAACAGTTACAACTGTATCGCTATTTACAAAACGAACTGTATCATCAATATGTCCATCAGTATCATCACCAACAATTCCCTCATCAACCCAAAGAATATGTTCAGCACCATAATAATTAATTAAATATTCTTCAATTTGTTTTTGATTTAAATTGGGGTTTCTGTTTTTATTCAATAAACAACAAGTAGAAGTTAAAATGGTTCCTGCTCCATTAAACTCAACAGAACCGCCTTCCATTACAATTCTTGGATAAAAAACTTGTAAGCCCAATTGTTCACCAATTAATGTTGGAATTATATCATCTAAATCAAAAGGTGGATATTTATTTCCCCAAGCATTATAACCCCAATCTATAATTGCTTTTTTATTTTCTTTTTTATTCATAAGAAATGCAGGGCCATGATCTCTACACCATGCATCATTTGTTGGATGATGATAGAATTTTATTTTAGATAAATCAACACCTTCTTCAGTTAAATACCTTGTGGCAAAATTTTCCATCTTTGCATCTTTAACATTAATACAAACCATTTCACCTTGAGTAATAGCTTTAATAAATTTTGAATAGGGCTTATAAATGGTATCAATTTTACCAGGCCAACTTTCAACTTTATGTGGCCAACTTAACCAAGTTGCAACATGCTTATGCCATTCTGCAGGAAAGGAAAATCCTAGTTGTTTGGGGGTTTGCATTAATCTTTTCAGTTTTAATCTTCGTCTATAAATCGTTTCGTAATTTCTCCATAACTATCAATTCTTCTATCTCTCATAAAAGGCCAATGTGTTCTATAGCTATCAGTTTTTGCTGTATCAATTTCTACAACAGTTGTTTCTTCATCATCATGAGAAGCTTTGTATAAAAGGGTTCCAAAAGGATTAGAAACAAAACTTCCACCCCAGAATTTCATCTTACCATCTTGCTCCAATCCTACTCTATTTACACTAACCACATGAACACCATTTGCAACAGCATGACTACGTTGTATGGTTTGCCAAGCATTAAACTGTTCGGTATTTGTTGCTTCATCTTGAGCAGTTGCCCAACCAATTGCTGTTGGATAAAATAAAATTTCTGCACCCATTAAAGCTGTAATTCTAGCAGCTTCAGGATACCATTGATCCCAACAAATCAACACACCAATTCTTCCAAATTTGGTATCAAAATTTTTATAGCCTAAATCGCCTGGAGTAAAATAAAATTTTTCAAAATAAGCAGGATCATCAGGAATATGCATTTTTCTATACTTACCTAAATAAGTTCCATCTGCATCAATTACTGCTGTGGTATTATGATAAATTCCAGAAGTTCTTTTTTCAAATAAAGAAGCAATAATTACTACTCCTTTTTCTTTTGCTACCTCACATAAAATATTTGTGGTATTTCCTGGAATACTTTCAGCCAATTGAAAATTT
>JAYVBS010000343.1:0-2103 GCA_043750315.1 Chitinophagaceae bacterium | reverse complement strand
AAAACAAAACTGTTTCAACAGCAGAAAGTTGTACAGGTGGTTATATATCACATTTATTAACATCAATTGCTGGTTCATCAGAATATTACGAAGGAAGTGTAATCAGTTACTCCTATGCAGCAAAAGAAAAAGTTTTGCATGTTGAAAAAAATATTTTGAATGAATTTGGTGCTGTTAGTGAACAGACAGTTTCAATTATGGCAAAAAATGTTTTAGAACTTATGAATACAGATTATTCAATAGCTGTAAGTGGTATAATGGGTCCAGGAGGAAAAACTGCTGACAAGCCAATTGGTACTGTTTGGATGGCAGTTGCATCAAAACAAAAAGTTGTTACAAAGCTTTTTAGATTTAGATTCGACAGAAAGAAAAACATTGAGCAAACTGCTACAAATGCTTTAATACTTTTACGTGAATTAATTGTGGATAAAGGTTGAATAACTTGTAAATAATGTTAATTACTTTTGGATTTGGAGTATATATTATTAACATAAATTAACTGTTTGCATCTTATGATATATTATTGTATAAGATAATGACAATTATTTTACAGGATGGGTTAGTTTGTATCATTTAATAACATCAAAAAAAAAATTATGGCAATTGCTGATATAATAATGCCTAAGATGGGTGAAAGCATTACTGAAGCTACCATTTTACGTTGGCATAAAAAAGTAGGTGACCATGTTAAGATGGATGAAACCCTTTTAGATATTGCAACAGATAAAGTTGATAGTGAAGTTCCATCAACAGCAGAAGGTGTAATAAAAGAGTTGGTTTATGATGTAAATGATGTAGTGCCTGTTGGAGGAATACTTGCAAGAATTGAAACAGAAGTAATGTCTGAAGTTATTGCACCAATTCAAACACAGGAACAAATTATGGAAAAAGTTCATGCAGAAATTGCATCTTATAAACATGAAGAACCTGTTGTGGAAACACATGTTGAACACCAAATGGAGCAACATGTTGAAGCTGCTGTTGAAGAAAAACAAGAACCAGAATTTATTCCATTTATTCCTCAACCTCAACACCAAGTTTCAAACTCTGGAAGTTTAAACAATCGTTTTTTCTCTCCATTGGTTTTAAATATTGCAAATAGCGAAGGATTAAGTTTATCTGAATTAGAAAGAGTTTTTGGCACCGGTGCAGATGGAAGAGTTTCTAAAAAAGATGTATTACAATATATTGCAGATAAAAAGGCTGGCAGAGTTTCACAATCAGGACCTGTTCAACAACAATACCAATCTTACACACAACCTGTAGTATCTGTTGCACCAATTTCAGTTCCTGAAGCACCAAAAAATATAATTGAAGATGTGGTAGCTGCTGTTGTACCAGTTTCAGTTGTAGAAGAATCAGTAAATCTAGTTGAAGAGGTTGTAGCTGCTGTTGAACCAGAAGCTACAATTCCAGAAGTGGTTGTTGTAGAAACTCCTATTCAAGAACCTGTAATTGTGCAACAAAAAGTAGAAGTTAAAAGTTATCCTATAAATGTAAAAAGAATAACTGATGAAGAAATAGCTCAAATAGAAAAAGCAAAATTAGAACAAGAAGCTGCTGCTGTTTTAGCTGCAACAGTAATAACTGAAAATATAGTTAGTTCTGAAACACATACAGAACAAACTGTTGATGAAACACCTGCATCAGTTGTTGAAGAAGTTGCCACACCAGTTCTTGAAGAAACTGCAACTCCAGTTGTGGAACAAATTGAAACTCCAGTTGTTGCTCCTGTGGTACAAGAAGAAGCAAAAGTTGCTGCTGAGCCTGCTTTCAATCCTGCAAATTATAAAAATGCAGAAATTGTTGAAATGGACAGAATGCGAAAGCTTATTGCTAAACATATGGTGGATAGTAAACAAACTAGTCCACACGTTACAAGTTTCACTGAAGCAGATGTTACCAATATGGTTACATGGAGAAATAGTGTGAAAGGTGAGTTTGAAAAAAGAGAAGGCATGAAAATTACTTTTACACCCATGTTTATTGAGTGTATTTTAAAAGTAATGAAGCAATATCCAATTATTAATAGTTCAGTTGTTGGTGATAAAATCATCATGAAAAAAGATTTTAATATTGGAATGGCTACTGCTCTTCCTACTG
>JAYVBS010000342.1:0-11388 GCA_043750315.1 Chitinophagaceae bacterium | reverse complement strand
GCGAAAATATTTTCATAAACGCCTAAAATTTCTATTTAAATGGCAGTTAAAATCCGCCTGCAAAGACACGGCAGTAAAAAGCGTCCTTTCTACTTCATTGTAGTTGCTGATGCTCGTGCCCCAAGAGATGGTAAATTCATCCAAAAATTGGGAACTTATAACCCACTAACTGTTCCAGCAACAATTCAGCTTGATCGTCAAAAAGCTTTAGAATGGTTACATAAAGGAGCTCAACCAACTGATACTGTTCATAGAATATTATCGTTTAAAGGTGTGTTGTTCTTAAAACATTTATTACGTGGTGTTAAATTAGGTTTGTTCGATGATGCTACAGCAATGGAGAAATTCCAAACTTGGCATACAGAACATGAAGCTAGTCTTCAACTCAGAAACACTGAGCATAAAAAAGTTAGACAATCTAAAAAACAAATGCCTGTTGTGAAAAAAGTTGAAGAAAAAGTTGAGGAAAAAGTAATTGTAACTCCAATTGTTGAGGAATCTCCAACAGTTGAAGAACCAACTTCACCAGAATCTTCAGAGGCTTAAAAACCTTACAACATAATAAGAGCCTCAGTTTTCTGAGGCTTTTGTTTTTAATAAATTTAAATCTTAGTCTTGCATCAGCACATTAAAATTGGAAAACTTGTAGCGACTTTTGGCGTTAATGGTCAATTGATTTTATTACACAGTTTAGGAAAAAAATCAACACTAAAAGATGTTGAAGTGTTGTTTATTGAAACTACAAAAAATTCGTTATTACCTTTTTTTATTAAAGAAATAAAAGCAAAAACTATTGATGAGAGTTATGTGTTATTGGAAGATTGTAATAGTAAAGAATCGGCTGCAAGATTTATAAGCAAGCCAGTTTGGTTATTACAAGAAGATTTTAATAAAGTGTCGAATAAAAATGCACCAATTACTTTAATTGGTTATTATGCTTTTGATAAAGATGAACTAATTGGAATAATTAATGAAGTAATAGAACAACCACATCAAGTTCTGTTAACTGTAGATTATAAAGGCAAAGAAGCATATTTACCAATGCATGAAGAAAGTTTAATTAAAATAGACCATAAAAAGAAAACAGTTTATTTAAAACTTCCAGATGGTTTACTTGAAATATATGCATAAAAAATCCCAAACTTAAGTTTGGGGTTTTTTTTAGTTATACATTTCTGTTCTTAATTCTTTAACTCTATTATCTTCCATATAATCATCAAAAGTTGTTAATCTATCAATTATTCCTTTTGGCGTTAATTCAATAATTCTATTGGCTACGGTTTGCATAAAAGTATGATCATGAGAAGTTATTAAAACTATACCAGGAAAGTTTTGACAACCTTCATTAAAGCTTTGTATACTTTCTAAATCTAAATGGTTTGTAGGTTGATCTAATACCACAAGATTAGGATTTTGCAACATCATTCTACTAATCATACATCTTACTTTTTCTCCTCCACTGAGCACATTAGTTTTCTTCATAATATCATCACCACTAAATAACATCTTACCTAAAAATCCTCTTAAAAAAGGTTCATCAGCATCAGTAACATGAGTAGGTACAAATTGACGTAACCAATCCATTAAAGTATCTCCTTGTGTAAAAAATTCTTCATTTTCATAAGGCAAATAAGCTTTTGTTATAGTAGTTCCCCATTCATATTTACCAGCATCAGCTTTTACTTTATCATTAATTATTTCAAAGAAACTTGTTACTGCTAAAGGATCTTTACTTAAAAATGCAATTTTTTCGCCTTTATTAATGCTAAAAGAAACTTTGTCAAATAATTTTCTACCATCTACAGTTTTACTTAAATTTTCTACATTCAATATTTGATTTCCAACTTCTCGTAATGGTTGAAAAATAATACCAGGATACTTTCTATTAGAAGGTTCAATATCTTCAATAGTTAATTTTTCTAAGGCTTTTTTACGAGATGTAGCTTGTTTACTTTTACTAGCATTCGCAGAAAAACGTGCAATAAAATCAAGTAAAGCTTGTCGCTTATCTTCAGTTTTTTTATTTTTATCATTAATCTGACGAGACATTAATTGAGAGCTCTCGTACCAGAAACTATAGTTTCCTGTAAAGGTTTTAATCTTGCTTCTATCAACATCTGCAACGTGAGTACAAACAGAATCTAAAAAGTGTCTATCGTGACTTACAACCAAAACAATATTTGGATAATCTGCCAAGAAGTTTTCTAACCAACCAATAGTTTCAATATCTAAACCATTTGTAGGCTCATCTAACAATAAAATATCAGGACTACCAAATAAAGCTTGTGCCAATAACACACGAACTTTCATGTTGCCTGGAATTTCTTTCATTAAGGTTTGATGAAACTCTTCAGTTACGCCTAAACTCCCTAAGAAAGATGCAGCATCACTTTCTGCAGTATAGCCTCCCATTTCACCAAATTCAGCTTCAAGTTCACTGGCTTTCATGTAATCATCTTCAGTAGCTTCAGGATCGAGATAGATAGCATCTTTAGCCATCATTACTTCCATCATCTTCTTGTGACCCATTAAAACTGTATTTATCACAGTTTCATTATCGAATTCAAATTGATTTTGTTTAAGTACAGCCATTCTTTCTCCAGGTGTAATTTCTATAAACCCTTTATTTGCTTCAATTTCTCCACTTAATATTTTTAAAAAAGTTGATTTACCAGCACCATTAGCTCCAATAACTCCATAACAATTGCCTTTAATGAAATTAATATTCACCTCATCAAACAACACTCTTTTACCATAAGCCAATGTTATATTTTTTGCACTTAACATTTTATTCTTTTATTATTTATTGATTTGAAAGAAATCCTCTTTTTTTAGGTTTGCAAAATTAAGGATTATGCTTATCTTTTTTGGTAATTAATTAGAACTCCTTATCTTCGCCGCCCAAACCATTAAGGAGGTATATAATTTATGTTAATAATTGATTCAAAAGATTGCGAAAACATCGACAAAGCTCTAAAGAAGTACAAGAAAAAATTCGAGAAGAGCAAAACATTACTGAGCTTAAGAGAAAGACAAGCTTTTACAAAACCATCTGTTGTTCGTCGTGGTCAAGTTTTAAAAGCCATCTACAAGCAACAAATTGCTAGTGGAAAAATAGAAAAGTAGTTTTTTATTTCCCCAAATATATTTTAGTAGCCTTTTATAATTATTTTAGGCTACTTTTTTATGCACACTACTTTTCAAGAAAAATATCAAACCCCTTTTCTTGAGTATCTCAAATTCGAAAAAAGATATTCGAAACATACATTAATTGCTTACGAAACAGATTTACACCAATTTTTTAGTTTTATTGAAACACAATATCAGCTTCTAAATCTTAAAGAATTAAATTCTTCAATGATTAGAACATGGTTGGCAAGTTTAAAAGAAAATGAGTTAGAATCAAAAAGTATCAATCGTAAAATTTCTACTTTAAAATCATTTTCTAAATACTTAATTAAAAACGAATATCTAGAGCAAAGCCCCATGGCTGGTATTATTTCTCCAAAGAATTCAAAAAGATTACCAAGTTTCATAGAAGAAAATCAACTTAAAACTTTATTTGAACATGTTGAATTTGGTACTAGTTGGACTCACCAAACTCAAAAAATGGTACTTATAATTTTCTATACAACTGGAATGCGTTTAAGTGAATTAATTTATTTGAAAATAAGTCAACTAGACTTTTCGAATAAACAATTAAAAGTTTATGGTAAAGGAAATAAAGAAAGGATTATTCCTTTAAGTGGGGAAATATTAAAAGCTTTGTTAGAATTTACAAATAGTAACCCAACAGATAACAAAGAATTTGTTTTTGTAACTGAAAAGGGTAAACAACTTAACCCAAGATATGTTTATGGATTTGTTAAAAAATATTTGGCATTAATTACCACGGTAAAGAAAAAAAGTCCTCATATTTTAAGGCACAGTTTTGCTACACATTTAATGAATAATGGAGCTGAAATAAATGCTGTAAAAGAATTGTTAGGTCATAGCAGTTTAGCAGCAACACAAGTGTATACACATAATAGTATTGATAAACTAAAAGAAGTTTTTAAAAAAGCACATCCAAAAGCATAAATTCTAACCATTTCACTTTGAACATTTAACAAATTTGTACCGTTAATATCAATTTATTTATCTAAATTAGATGTTGTAAATCATTTGAAGCTTATGTAACAATACTACTCTAAAATTTTCATTCATTTTTCACAATAAAATTACAATTATGACAGTAAACATTCAGTCAGTTCATTTTGATGCAGATGCAAAACTTTTAGATTATGTAAATAAAAAAATTCAAAAAATTAATCAGTACCATGATAAGATTATTAAGGCAGATATTTATCTTAAGTTAGATAATGTTGTTCATCATATAAAAGACAAAGTAGTTGAAATTAAAGTGCACATTCCGAAGCACGAATTATTTGTAAAATCATCAACAAAATCTTTTGAAGAATCTTTTGATAATGCTTTAGATTCTGCTATTAATCAAATAAAAAGAAAAAAAGAAAAACTTGTAGCATAAATAAAAAGCCCTCACTTAGTTGAGGGCTTTTTATTACAATTTATCTAGTTCCTGAACAACTCTACTTATAGGCAGGCCCATTACATTGTAAAAATCACCAGTAATTTTTTTAATGCCAATCACACCAATCCATTCTTGAATAGCATATCCTCCTGCTTTATCATAAGGCTTGTATTCATCTACATAAAATTCAATTTGCTCTTGAGTAAGATTATGAAACTCTACAAATGTTGTTTCTGAAAAAGCTACTTCAATTTCATTTTTTAATATTACAACGCCAGTTATTACCTTATGTGTATTGTTAGAAAGTGAAATAAGAAAACTTATGGCTTCTGCCCTATTAATTGGCTTACCAAAAATTTTATTTTCTAGTACAACTATGGTATCTGCTGCTATAATAGTTTTTGATTTATTAGAAATTTTTTCTTGAACAACTTTCGCTTTTTCTCTTGCAATAAAAATTGGCACATCAACCATTGGAATATTAGGCGGACATTCTTCTTCAGTATTAGCAACAATTACAGTAAATTTTATTTCTGCCCATTCTAATAATAATTTTCTTCTTGGAGATTGAGATGCTAGTATGATTGATTCCATTAAAATTTTTTAACTATAAATAATATGCAAAGAATAACATAGATAAAATTCCAAAAAGCATAACCCATTTCACCATTTTACTTAGTTCAGCAAATTCACTATTAGTATTCGCTTTTATTAATTTTTTTTGAATTAAAATTAGAGGCCAAATTAATAAAGCAAATGCATAAGTAATACTCAGCCACCAACCAAAACTAACAACATAAACTTGGGCAACTACTAGTAACGCTATTATTACAATTAACCAAACTGTTATAAAAACTTTAGTTGCATTAATGCCTAAAACAATGGGCATGGTGTTGCAAGCATTTGGTCTATCGCCATCAATATCTTCAATGTCTTTAATCACTTCTCGAATCAACGAAATAATAAATGAAAATGTTGCATATAAAATTCCAAGTCGAATAATTTTATAATAGTTATCTAAACTAATTAATTGATATTTTACTAACTCTACATATTCAGGTAAAACTAAAACAAGTATTACCCAAGCAGTAAGTAATGAGATGATAATATTGCCAATAATAAATTTCTTCTTAAGAGAAGCTGAATAAATAAACAGAAGTAAAACTGACACAGTATTTAAAATACCAATCCATACATAATGAATTTTAAAAGCAACATAAAAGCTTGATAGAATACCTATTGCACTTAATAATAAATGCCAAAAAATAGCCCACCGTCTGTTAATGCATTTTTGAATATGTACTTTCTGAGGTTTATTAATTAAATCAATATTTACATCAAAATAATCATTAATAATATTTCCAGCACCAGCTATACAAATTGATGCAATAATAATTAATACGAGATTGAAACCCTCAATTCTTGGAATTAATCCTAGTGGTTGTAAATTAGGCTGTATTATACAGTAATGAAACAACAATTGAGTAATGGCTATAAACATCAGATTAGGCCAACGCAACATTTGTATAAATCCATTAATTTTTTTCACTCAAAATCTATTGAATTAATAAGCCTCCATTTAGGAGGCTTACTAATATATTTTAATTTGAAAACTTATTTTATTACATAAATACCTGTGGCTTGAATTACAATTTCTTGCTTAGGTTCTTTAATTGCATCTATCTCTACTTGTGATTTTTTTGCATCTTCTGCATAGTGTTTCAACATTTCTACACTAGTAACTTTATTTTCTGCAGTTCCTTTTATTGCAATTGTTTTTCCTTTCATATCTAAAGGCACTAGAAACTTGTGGTCTTTCATTTTAACCATAATTGTTTTATCACCAGCTTTTACTTTTAACCAACATCCTTCTGCTGCACAAACTTCTGCAACTTCTGCTTCAAGAAGAATATCCATTTTCTTTTCAGCACCCAATTTTTCAATTAAATCACTTGATTTTATTGCACCTTCAGTTGAAGTTTTTTCTCCAAAAGTCATTCCTGCATTTGCTGGACCCTTTGGTGGTTGAGCTATTAACACACAAATAAATAAAATTGTAACAATTAATGTATAAACTTTTTTCATATTTTCTGTTTGTACAAATGTAGTACAGAAAATTATTCCAATTAATAATTTGTACTCTCTAAAACATACAATTCCTTTACTAAATTAAGGTTGTAATCATATATTTGCAGCGAATAAAAATAAAGTAACACTTCAATTATTAATACTTTTTCAAAACGAATTTTATGGCTAATGCAAACATCCAACAATTATTAGGAGAAAAGGCAGAATATCTTTTGAACCATCAGTGTAAAACAATTGACAAATCTCAACTTCATTTACCTGGTTCAGATTTTATTGATCGTATTTTTATAAACAGTGATAGAAATGTTAATGTATTAAGAAATTTACAAAATATGTATGGCAATGGTAGACTTGCTAATACTGGTTACTTATCTATTTTACCAGTTGATCAAGGTATTGAACATAGTGCTGGTGCTTCTTTTGCAAAAAATCCAATTTATTTCGACCCTGAGAATATCATCAACCTTGCTATTGAAGGTGGTTGTAATGCAGTTGCTACAACTTATGGTGGTTTAGGGTTTTTATCTAGAAAATATGCTCATAAAATTCCATTGATTGTAAAAATTAATCATAATGAATTTTTGACTTATCCTAATAAGTTCGATCAAATTATGTTTGCTTCATTAAAACAAAGTTGGAATTTAGGAGCAACTGCAGTTGGTGCAACAATTTATTTTGGTAGTGATGAAAGTGCTCGTCAGATTCAAGAAGTTAGTAAAGCATTCGAAATGGCACATGAACTTGGTTTGGCAACAATTTTATGGTGTTACTTACGTAATCCTGGTTTCAAAAAAGATGGTGTAGATTATCATGTATCTACAGATTTAACAGGGCAAGCCAATCATTTAGGTGTTACTATAGAAGCCGATATTATTAAGCAAAAACTTCCTGAAAATAATGGTGGTTATAAAGCATTAAACACCAAAGAAAGTGCTTATGGTAAAAACGATGAAAGAATTTATACTCAATTAACTACTGAACATCCAATTGATTTAACTAGGTACCAAGTAGCAAATTGTTATATGGGTCGTGCAGGATTAATTAATAGTGGTGGTGCAAGTAGTGGTGCAAGTGATATGGCAGAAGCTGTAACAACTGCTGTAATTAATAAACGTGCTGGTGGAATGGGATTGATTTCTGGTCGAAAAGCATTTCAACGTCCAATGAGTGAAGGTGTTGGAATTTTAAATGCAATTCAAGATGTTTATTTAGATCAAACAATAACAATTGCCTAAAAAAAATCTTAAAATAAGTAAAAGGAGAAGCATTGCTTCTCCTTTTTTAATTGATACAATCAATAATAACCAATTGATAACCTTATTTTTGCCTGCCTAAAAAAATAGGATGACACATCCATATACATATATCGACCCAAATGCAAAAATTGCACCCAATGTAAAAATTGATCCTTTTACTGTTATACATGGTGATGTGCAAATTGGTGATGGAACTTGGATAGGAAGTAATGTTACTATTATGGATGGAAGCAGAATTGGTAAAAATTGTAGAATTTTCCCTGGAGCTGTAATTAGTGCTGTACCCCAAGATTTAAAATTTGCAGGAGAGAAAACAATTGTAGAAGTTGGAGATAATACTACCATAAGAGAATTTGTAACTATTAATAGAGGTACAGATGAAAGAGGCAAAACCAATGTGGGTAATAATTGTTTATTAATGGCTTATAGCCATATTGCTCATGATTGCAGTATTGGCAACAATGTTATTTTAAGTAACAGTGTTCAAGTTGCTGGCCATGTAAATATTGGAGATTGGGCAGTTATTGGTGGTGTAAGTGCAGTACACCAATTTGTACAAATTGGTCAACATACTTTTATAGCTGGGGGTTCTTTAGTAAGTAAAGATGTGCCTCCTTATATTAAGGCTATTCGTAATCCTTTAAGTTATGGTGGTGTTAATAGTGTTGGTTTAAAAAGAAGGGGTTTCACAGTAACCCAAATTAATCATATTTTAGATATTTACAGATTTATATATAATAAAGGTTTAAACACTTCTCAAGCATTAGAATATATAGAGGAAGAAATAAGTGCAAGTGATGAAAGAGATGAAATTGTTACTTTTATAAGAGAAAGTGGAAGAGGTATTATTAAAAGATTCTCAAAAAGTAATGGAGATGAATAATTCTCTACACAAACTTTAATTTCCCCAATTTTATTAAGGCTTTATAAATCAAATCGAGGTGCATACTTTGAATAATTTGATTAGTATTTACTAACTCAATCACCTCATCAATACTCATTAAATACACTTCAATATCTTCGCCTTCATCAAATTTTTGTTCAGCAACTTTTTCTCCTCCAGTAGCTAAAAAATAATGCATGAGATTACTATTGGTTGATGGATTTGCTGAAGAAGTACCAAGAGCTTCAAAATGGCTAAAAGTATAACCAGTTTCTTCTAATAATTCTCTGGCAATAGCATCTTGTAAAGTTGCATCAGTTTTATCTACACAGCCTCCAGGTAATTCAAAATGTGTTTCTCCTAATGCATACCTAAACTGACGTTCAATAATAACTTTACCTTCTTTAGTTATTGCAAATGCAGTAACCCAATCTGGGAAATCGTACACATAATAGGGTTCAATAATTTTGCCATCTGGCCTTATACATTTATCAGCTCTAATATTTGCCCAAGTATCTTTAAAAATGTAGTTTGATTCTAAATGTTTCCAAGCTAAATCTCTCATAGTCATTTACGATTTTTTGATTTAAGATTTACGAATTATTTTTTTTACCATATATGATTTCTGAGAAAACCATTTACTAATTGCAAATCGTAAATCCGAAATCTCCAAATCACAAATAGCATTATTCCCATCTAAAAAACTTGTACACCAAAGCATACACTACGATAAACCAAATTGCAATTACTCCAATATTATCCCAACACTCTAAAATACCTAAGCCTTCAAAAGAAATTTTTCTCATGGCTAGATTAAAGTGTGTGAGTGGTAATATTTTACAAAAAGTTTGCATCCATATTGGAAAAACTGTAATTGAAAAAAAGGTGCCAGACAATAATATTTGTGGCAAACCAAACAAATTTATTATTAATGGAATGGTTGAATCTGATTTCACAATACTAGAAAAAATTAAGCCCACACCCATTAACATCAATAACATAAAAAATGTAAGCAACATGATTTCTATAAAAGTTATAAATCCATGTGCTAATGTAAAACCAAGAAAATATTTTCCAATTACTACCAGTACAATAACATTAATTAATTGAAATACCAATCGGCTGAAACCTATACCAAATAAAATATTTAATCGATTAATTGGTGAAGCATAAAATCTTTTTAATACCAATTGTTCTCGTAAATTATAGAATGTAAATGCTACACCAAATAATGTTGAAAATAATATAGAGAAGCCTATTTGACCCGGAAGAATAAAATCTATTTGTTTAAACTCGCGTATTTCATAAACTCTTTTATTCACTGTTACCAGATTTTCTTTTTTGGGGTTGATGATAGTTTCGTATTTAACTGCAATGTTTTCTAGTACAGGAATAATAGTAGCAAGATCTGGCGTTGATGCTGAAGTGCTTGTAATATTGAGTTGATATTTTACCCTTTGTGTTACTGAATCTTTTTTAGTAGAAATAAATAACATACCTGCAATTCTGCCTTTTTCTAAATCTGTTCTTTGCTTTATAGTATCAGTATAATTAACAAATAAAAAGAGTGGATTATTTTTAATACTTTGATAAAGAATTGCATTTGTTGTATCGGAATTTTTATCTAAAACCATTTTATACAACTTCATATTTCCTCTGCCAAAAGAACCAAAAATCCAAATAAAAATTAAGGGAAAAACCAAACTAAAAAAAATAGCACCTGGATATTTTATAATGGCCAACAAGCTGGCTTTTGTTATAGCTTTTAGAGCAGTAAGTTGATTATAATTTTTTGGCATATTGAAACGAAAGTATGAGTTAAATCAATAAAAAAAGCCACAGAATATCTCTGTGGCTTTAAAATAATATTAAATTGTTAATTCATCATCTCAACACTTCTATTAATAAAATTAGTGAGTTCTGAACCTTTTAATAATCCTTGAGAAAGCAAAGCTAAATCGGCTAAATTTCTTACTTGCTTTTGCTGTTTTTTGGTATCGGTTTCTTTTAATAAACTTTGATAAATTGGATGATTACCATTAATGGTTAAAGTAACTTCATCTGGCATTGAACCATAAAAGCCCATCATTCCACCACCACCAATTGCAGCCATATCTTTCATTCTACGCATAAACTCTGGTCTTGTTGCTACAACAGGTGCAACACCTGAACTTAATCCTTTTACTTCAACAGTTACATGTAAATCTGCTGGTTTAACTTCAAACAAAGTTTTTAATTGTTCCGTTTCCTCTTTGCTTAAAACACTTTCAGCAGATTCTTGTTTGTCAATTAAATTATCAACAATATCAGCATCTACTCTAACAAAACTGGTATTCTCCCATTTCATTTCCATGTTATTGATAAAGCTAGCATCAACTAAAGTTTCCATTTTTACAACTATATAACCT
The DNA here is from genome assembly GCA_043750315.1 of Chitinophagaceae bacterium. Classification (GTDB taxonomy): domain Bacteria; phylum Bacteroidota; class Bacteroidia; order Chitinophagales; family Chitinophagaceae; genus CAIVPM01. Next base: position 222 of record JAYVBS010000342.1, on the reverse strand, counting down.
TTTGCTGTTGCAGCTTGTATGTAAGCATCTTGTTGAATAGGATTTGTAGTGTATAAAATAACTTGCTTCCCTTCTTTATTTTTTTGTGTTGTTTCTGTTGCAGTTTTGTATTCTTCTAAAGTGTAAAAAGCACTAACTTTTTCCTTAATTAATGGAGTGTTTTTTTCTTAATCTGTTGATGAAGCCTCTCCTTTGGAGGAATTTAGGGAGGTCGCTTCCATT
>JAYVBS010000341.1:0-2112 GCA_043750315.1 Chitinophagaceae bacterium | reverse complement strand
AAATCTAGGTTCAAAAAAATGTTTACAACTCATTAAAAAAGTGTGAACAAAAGTAACATAAAATTAATCTATGAACCTTTTTTCAAGTTTATCTTTGCCACTCGCAAGAAAATATTTCGAAAAAATGACTTGTATATGCTCATAATAAGGATGAGCGTTTCTAAAGTTTACCTTAAATAAACTACTACAAGTGAATGAATCTTTATTAAAACTTCATTCATTTGTGTGTTGAAAATATTAGAATTGAACACACGATTATATATATCAAAAAATGAACTTTTCGATACCACATCTCACCATGTAAACAAGAGTTTTAAACAACTGGGTCTACAAACAAGTGCACAAGTTTATGTTTGTTTTGATGTGTTTAATATTACCGAACAAGAACTAGCACAATCTTTACATTCAATTTTTTCTGACCCCGTAACTGAAAATTGTTTTACTACTTTACCAAATCATCAAGAAATTTTAGCCATTGAATATTTGCCTGGTCAATTTGATTTAAGGGCAGAATCAGCCATGCAATGTTGTCAATTGCTTTTTGGTCATGACAAAATAAAAGTTCAAACTTCTCATATTTACGGACTAAATAATATTTCGAATGATGAAATTCAAATTATCAAAAAACATTTAATTAATACCGTTGACAGCAGAGAAAAAAATCTCGAAACGCTTGCCATTGAAGAAACAGAAGCAGTTAAAGAAGTAGAAATACATGATAATTTTATTCATTTCTCAGAAACTGAGTTTACCTTATTTTTAAAAGAAAAATCTTTATCAATTGATATTGAAGATTTAAAATGTATTCAAGAATATTTTATTCAAGAAAAAAGAAATCCTACTGAAACTGAAATTAGAGTTTTAGACACTTATTGGAGTGATCATTGCAGACATACAACATTTCTTACACAATTAGAAAATATAAATTTTGTTGGAGCCTATAAAAATGAATTAGAAGAAACTTTCCAAAAATATTTATCCATTAAAAAAGAATTAGGAAAAGAAAATACTCCTATTTCATTAATGGAGATTGCTACTATTATTCCTAAATATTTTATAAAGAAAAAATTACTTCCTCTTTATCATCACTCAAAAGAAAACAATGCAGCTACTATAAAAATTGATGTTGATGTAAATGGAATAAATGAAGAATGGCTTTTGCTGTTTAAAAACGAAACACATAATCATCCTACAGAAATTGAACCTTTTGGTGGTGCTGCAACATGCATTGGTGGTGCAATTCGTGATCCTTTAAGTGGAAGAGCTTTTGTCTATCAAGCCATGAGAGTGAGTGGTGCTGCAAATCCTTTAGAAAAAATTCAAGACACTTTAGATGGTAAATTACCACAACAAAAAATTGTAAAAGAAGCTGCATTAGGTTATAGTTCTTATGGCAATCAAATTGGATTAGCAACTTCTTTAGTGAGTGAAATTTATGATGAAGGTTATAAAGCAAAAAGATTTGAATGTGGTTTTGTAATTGCTGCAGTTAAAAAAGAACTTATAAAAGAAGAAGAACCAGTTGCTGGTGATATTGTTTTATTGCTAGGTGGTGATACTGGTAGAGATGGTATTGGTGGAGCATCAGGCTCATCAAAACAACACAACGAAAAATCTATTACAACCTTACAAGCAGAAGTACAAAAAGGAAATGCATTAACAGAACGAAATATTCAAAAGCTTTTCAGAAAACCAGAAGTGATTCAGTTGATTAAAAAATGCAATGATTTCGGTGCTGGTGGTGTTTGTGTTGCTATTGGTGAAATTGCTGAACATATTGATATAGATTTAAATAAAGTTCCATTAAAGTATCAAGGTTTAAATGGAACTGAAATTGCCATTTCAGAATCTCAAGAAAGAATGGCTGTAGTGTTAAGCAAAAATGATGTTGAAAAATTTATTGAAGCAGCATTACAAGAAAATGTAAAAGCAACACCGATTGCAACTGTTACAAATTCTGGTAGTTTAAGAATGTTTTGGAATGGAAAAATGATAGTTGATTTAAAAAGAGATTTTTTGCATACCAATGGTGCAACAAGAACTGCAAAAGCAACTGTTGAAAGTTCAGCTCCATTTTCTACTAAAAATATTTTTACTAAAGAAAGTTTTTTA
>JAYVBS010000340.1:0-4935 GCA_043750315.1 Chitinophagaceae bacterium | reverse complement strand
TTATAATTTGGTTAAAATATTGTAGAGGTAGCTACTAACAGACATGAGAGATGTAGATTACATTAAATATAGTAAATCAAAAAATCTTCAAATCTGTTTCTTTTAAGTAGGGTATAAATATTGATATTATGCAAAATTATTTAGCAAAATTTGTTTAATAAAAGCTGATAGAATGGTAAAAAATATTTATAAAATATTTAAACTAATTGGACTTGATTTTTATATTTTCTTTTTAAGTATAAAAGGCATGCCGGATTTTATAAAAGATTTAATTAATTACAGAAAAAACGATCTGTTAAAAAAAACATTTCCAATTAAAAAATATTTGCCTATACTATCAGATAGATATGATGTTGCTGGAGTAGCAAGGGGTCATTACTTTCATCAAGATTTATTAGTTGCACAAAAAATTTTTCAAAATAACCCTGTAAAACATATTGATATTGGTTCTAGAATTGATGGCTTTGTAGCACATATTGCAACATTCAGAGAAATTGAAGTATTTGATATTCGACCTCTTAATATTTCTATCACCAATATGAAATTTATTCAGTTAGATTTAATTGAAGAAAATAATACATTTGATAATTATTGCGACTCTATATCTTGTTTACATGCACTTGAGCATTTTGGTTTGGGTAGATATGGAGACCCTATAGATTGTGAAGGTCATATAAAAGGCTTTTTGAATTTATACAAAATATTAAAATCAAATGGCGTGCTTTATTTTTCTGTTCCAATTGGAGATCAAAGGATTGAATTTAATGCTCATAGAATTTTTTCTTTGAATTATTTAAAGGAAATGTTTAGTAATAAATTCGAAATAGTATCATTTTCTTACGTTGATGATTCTGGTAACTTGAACAAGGGTGCAGATATTTTTTCTGATGAAGCACACCGCAATTTTAATTTGAAATACGGTTGTGGCATTTTCGAATTAAAAAAAATAGTAGCAATTTGATATACGTTAGATTAGCAGGAGGTTTGGGCAACCAATTATTTCAATTAACTGCAGCACTATTCTTAAAAGGAAAAGTAAATATGCCTATTAGCTTCTATACAAATCATTTAAAAAACTATGAAACACCAAGAGAGTTTGTGTTGCAAGAAATTCTACCAAAAGAATTTCCATTGCAATTCTCAAAACCAAATGGGTTAGTGCAAACCATTTTAAAATACAGAATAAATAAAGCTTTTCCATTTTTGTTTAAATGGAGCATTACTTCTAAAAATATTGTATCTGTAAAGCCAAGCAAATTTTATGTATTAGACGATTACTTTCAGGATATCACAACATTAAAAAATGAATTAAACATTGTTGCAAACTATATAAAACAAGCAGCGAATAATAATAAAAAAGTTGTTGATATTTATAATTCAAATAATCAATTCAGCAATGCAGTAGCCTTGCATATAAGGCGTGGCGATTATTTAAATAAAGAGTATAGTAAAATTTTAGTTACCCAGCCCAACAGCTATTATAATAATGCTCTGGATAGCATAAATGAAAATGTAACATCTATTATTTTATTTAGCAAAGACAAAATAGAAGATTTATCAGAAATGACAAACTTCCAAATTGTGTTTTCAAATGAATTAAAATTAAATGATGTTGAAGAATTTTTATTAATGTGCAAGTTTTCTAAATTAATAATCTCCAATAGCACATACAGTTTTTGGGCAGCAGTTGCTTCCAAGCACTTTAATAATGATGTAAGCGTTGTTGCACCAAAAAATTGGTATTATAAATACACAGATAATAATATTTGGTTAAACAATTTGAATATTTGTAACATTAAAATTATTTAATGAGACTTATTTTTTCTACCAATTATAACTACAATCCAAGCATATTTTCTAGTAAAAGGTAGTAAAGTAAATAAAATTTGATCCATTTTTTTAGCAATTCCATAAAGGCATTCAACTTTTTTAGATTTAAAAACAAAGTTTACTGCTAAAGGAAATAAGCAATAAAACTTGGTTTTACTAATGTTGAAATTTTGGCTAATAAATTTTAAATCTGAAATTAATAGAGGGTGTTCGTCTTCAGTCCTCATTTCAGGTGTTTTATTTCTAAATTTATTTATAAAATAATTATGCCCTAAAGGTTCTAAAAATAAAAGAAGGCCATTTGGCTTAATTACTCTATTTAATTCTGGAATTGCTTTATCTAACATTAAATGGTGAAGAATTGAAGAACCAAAAATAATATCAAAAAAATTATCATCATACTCAAGCTTATGAGCATCACATACTTGATACACTGTTTCTGGGTATTTCTTTTGATTAACTTGAATAGCATAGTCTGAAATATCAAATGCGTGTCTATGTTTGGTCTTTAATCCCAAATCATTAATGATTGATTTCATACCACAACCAAATTCTAAAACAACAGAATCAGAAGAAATATTATTTTTAATTGCATTTTCAAATTCAGTATAAATATATTTTGCAAAACCATAAAATTCATCAAGCCCTTTTCTTTGATTTGTTTTAAAAATTTTATTGTGAAATATTTTTTCGCTCTCAATATTTATTTCTTTCATTAATTATTTTTTTGCGAAATTATTAAATCGTTTTAGAACAACTAATAATCTTAATTTATATTCATTAATGTATACTCAATTCTCTGTTCTGCTTTCAACTTATAAAGAGGATAAACCAAAATGTTTATATGAAGCACTAGAAAGTATATTTAATCAATCAATTCAACCATCTCAGGTTGTTTTAGTAATAGATGGGGAAATAATTAGAAAATCGAGAAAAGTTATAAATGAATTTATTGATAAATATCCAGAAGTAATTAATGTTGTAGAACTTCCTGAAAACAAAGGGTTAGGAAATGCACTAAACGAAGGATTAAAGTATTGTAATTATCCTTTAGTTGCAAGAATGGATGCTGATGATGTTTCAAAGTATGTGAGGTTCGAAAAACAAATTGAAGCATTTAATAAGAATCCAAAGCTTTCAGTACTTGGTTCATATGTTGAGGAATTTCATATGATACCTGATGATTATAATAGTATAAAAAAAGTGCCTTTAAAATTTGAAGAAATAAAAAAGTATGCACTTTATAGAAATCCTTTAAATCATCCAACCGCAATGTTTAAAAAAGAAGATGTGTTAGCAGTTGGGTCTTACAAAGAAATCAATTTGTTTGAAGATTACTACCTTTGGTTACGATTATTGAAAGCAAATTATCAGATTGAAAATATTCCAGAATCTTTAGTTTATTTTAAAGTTGGTAATGATTTAATAGGAAGACGTCATGGATGGAAATATTTGATTAAAGAATTTAATTTCTTGCTTAAATGTAGAAGAGAAGAGTTGATATCAGCAAAATCATTTTTTATACAAATATTTACAAGATTGCCTTTGCGTGTCTTTCCCAAAAAAATTCTATTATTAGTTTATAAATTTATTCTAAGACACTAATTTTTTCTGATGTTTGCAGTTATTCTACTTTGACCGATAAAAAAAATTAAAAATAATAAATGAAAGTTGCATTAATTACAGGTATTACAGGTCAAGATGGTGCTTATCTTGCAGAGTTCTTATTAAAAAAAGGTTATCAAGTTCATGGTATTAAAAGAAGAAGCTCTTCGTTTAATACTCAAAGAATTGACCATTTTTACGAAGATCCTCATATAGAAAATAGACATCTAACCTTACATTATGGAGATTTAACAGATAGCACTAATATCATCAGAATTATTCAAGAAGTACAGCCCGATGAAATTTACAACTTGGCTGCAATGAGTCATGTTCATGTAAGTTTCGAAGAACCAGAATATACTGCAAATGCTGATGGAATAGGCACTTTAAGAATTTTAGAAGCTGTTAGATTGTTAGGCTTAACAAAAAAAACAAAAATTTATCAAGCATCAACTTCTGAGTTGTATGGATTGGTTCAAGAAGTTCCACAAAGTGAAACAACACCATTCTACCCTCGTTCTCCTTATGCTGTTGCAAAACTTTATGCTTATTGGATTACAGTAAACTATCGTGAAGCTTATGATATGTATGCTTGTAATGGAATCTTATTTAATCACGAATCTCCAAATAGAGGTGAAACATTTGTAACCCGAAAAATAACTATGGCAACTGCTAAAATTGCATTGGGTATGCAAGATTGCTTATACTTAGGTAATCTTAATGCAAAAAGAGATTGGGGTCATGCAAAAGATTTTATCGAAGGCATGTACTTAATTCTTCAACAAGAAAAACCTGAAGATTTTGTTTTAGCAACAGGAATAACAACAACTATTAGAGATTTTGTAAAAATGAGTTTCGCCGAAGTGGGAATTGAATTAGCATTTAGAGGAGAGGGAGATAATGAAGAAGGATTTATAACGAAATGTTCAAACCCAAAATATCAGTTACCAGAAGGAACTGTTGTTGTAAAAGTTGACCCTCATTATTACAGACCCACAGAAGTTGATTTATTAATTGGCGATGCTACTAAAGCAAAAGAAAAATTAGGTTGGACTCCCAAATATACTTTAGCTGAAATGGTGAAAGAAATGGTGGCAAGTGATGTAATTATATTTAAAAAAGAAAGACACGTTAAACAAAGCGGACTTTAGTAATGTTTAATTTTAAATGTTTAATTTTTAATTTAAACCCATTGTGACTTTGAGGCAAAAAATATAAAGGTAATTTTATCCATTGTGGGAACACTATCCCTGCAATTGAAGTTAATAATAGCAAAAATTTCAGCTAATATTAGAATTTGTAAAAATGAATTTTAAGGTACTCTATAAGCAAATAAATGAAGTTAATTCGCTGTTGCAAAATAGTGCTGTTAATGCTGTTAATAAGCATATCACGATTCGTAATTGGATAATTGGTTTTTACATTTATGAGTATGAGCAAAAAGGAGAAGATAGAGCAAAATATGGCGATAAATTATTAAAGAAATTAGAGACTCAATTA
>JAYVBS010000339.1:0-2120 GCA_043750315.1 Chitinophagaceae bacterium | reverse complement strand
ATTTTTTTAACCCAGGGTAAACCATTTTTAGGCTTTTTAGTAACTCATAAAGTTTTAAAGCTATTAAATATTCTTTATACCAATTTTGATCTGAAGGTGTGATAATCCAAGGAACTTTATTACAATTTTTAAAGCAATCTTCGTAAACACTCATATATTCCTTCCATAACTTGGCCTCTTCAAAATCTTTTTCATTATACTTCCATTGTTTTTTGGGGTCGTTAATTCTTTCTTTTAACCTTAATTGTTGTTCTTCAGGGCTTATATGTAAATAGAATTTTAAAATATGTGTATTATTTTGTTTCAATAATTCTTCAAAATCATTAATAGCTTTGATTCTTAGCTTGGCTGTTTTATCATCACACCATTTATGTACTCTAGTAATTAAAATATCTTCGTAATGACTTCTATTAAAAATTTGAATCATTCCCTTTGCAGGTGAATGTTGATGAACTCTCCATAAAAAATCATGAGCTAACTCTTCGGCTGTGGGTGCTTTAAAACTCTTTACTAATACTCCTTGTGGATTTAATTGACCAAAAACATCTCTTATTGCACCATCCTTACCAGAGGCATCCATCCCTTGTATTACTACTAATACACTATGTTTGGATTCTGCAAATAAAAGGTTTTGAAGTTCATCTAACTCAACTAAAATTTTTGCCGTTTTTTCTTTTATTTTATCTTTATTAAAGTTTTTTGGAGCCCTTGTACTAATTTTCAAAAAAGAAGAATTTGCCATAACAGTTTTTTTTAAAGATAAAGATTTGACAGATTAATTAGTTTGAATTTCCTAATATTAATTTAGAAGCCTATTTTTACATTAGAAATAACTAATTGAATAGAATAGATACATGAAGCAAGGATTTTACAAAAAGTTAGTGGAAAGAAAACAACAAACAAAAAAATCTTTTGCTGTTTTAATTGACCCCGATAAAATTGATGCTTTAACGATTGACAAAATTGTTGCTTTATCTGTTAATTCAAAAGTAGATTATTTTTTTATTGGAGGAAGTTTAGTGATTTCATCTCATTTAGATGAATGTATTCAACAAATAAAAGCAAGTTGCGATATTCCTGTTGTATTATTTCCAGGTTCCCCATCTCAAGTTAGTAAATATGCTGATGCACTATTATACCTTTCTTTAATTTCTGGTAGAAATGCTGAATTGTTAATTGGACAACATGTTTTAAGTGCTCCTTTTGTTAGAAGCAGTGGATTAGAAATTATGCCTACAGGCTATTTAGTGGTTGATGGTGGTGCCCCTACTACTGTTTCATATATTTCAAATGCTGCACCAATACCCAGTGATAAAACTGATATTGCTATGTGTACTGCCATGGCAGGTGAAATGCTTGGTATGAAATTAATTTATATGGATGCAGGAAGTGGTGCAAAACATCCTATCACTGAAAAAATGATTGAAAAAGTAAGTACAAGTGTTCAGCTTCCAATAATTGTTGGTGGTGGAATTATTGAACCAGAAAAAGCTTATTTAAATTGTAAAGCAGGTGCTGATATTATTGTTGTAGGAAATGCAATTGAAAAAGATGCTTCTCTTATTAAAGAAATGTGTGCTGCCGTGCATAGTAGTTTTATCAGTATTTAAAATAATGCCATAATTTGATTAATTAAATTGAAGATTTTGAGTTATTGACTTTAGTAAAATTATAAAACAAAAGTCGACTTTAATAAAGTCGACTTTTGTTTATAAATATGTTATTCCGCAATTCCTTCTAAGGCAAATAGAAAGGCAAAGTTGAGTGCTACGTCTTTCAAATAATCGAATCGTCCACTTGCTCCTCCATGACCAAATTCCATATTTGTATGTAGTAATACAACATTGTTATTTGTTTTATTGGCTCTAAGCTTTGCAACCCATTTTGCTGGTTCAAAATACTGCACCTGACTGTCGTGCAAACCAGTTGTTACAAGCAAATTTGGATAAGCTCTTTTCTCAATATTTTCATAAGGGCTATAACTTTTCATGAAGTCATAAGCATCTTTATTTTTAGGATTGCCCCACTCATCAAACTCATTTGTAGTTAGTGGAATATTTTCATCAAGCATTGTATTAATCACATCTACAAAAGGTACTTGTGCAATAACACCATTCCAC
>JAYVBS010000338.1:0-11469 GCA_043750315.1 Chitinophagaceae bacterium | reverse complement strand
TCTAGCATCAAGCTTCTTATCTTTATAACTAACGACTAAAAGAGTTGATGGTAATGGGTTTTCAATGTAAGATTCTAATTGTTCAATGTCTTTCATTTGTTGCCCTTCTTTTAATAGTACAACTTGAACTTCAGAAAACATTGGATACCTTCTACATGCATTTACAATATCTGCCCATTGGGCATCTTTACCATAGAAAATAGATAAATTAAAACTTGCTTCACTTTCTTTTAGAATATGATGTTCAGCAAAATTCATCACCTCATCAATAAAAAATGGTTCTTCTCCTTCTAACCAGTAAATGGGTTTAAATTTTTTCTTTTTTAAATCAGCAATAATTGAATCAACACTCATCAAACAAAAATAAGTAAAGAGTACACTATTAATGTGTAATCGTTATATGTTCTTTCATTAGTAAAGGCAAATTTTTAAATCGAAGTATGATATTAGCAACTACAACAATATCTCTTTGGCAATAAGCTACTATTTTAGGTAAGTCATTTTCTTGATAATATACATCTTGTACTTTACTACCATCAATATCTGTTTTGCTAGTTGGAATTTTTAAAGCATTCGCTAATAAATGTAATGAAGTATAATTTTTTATATCACCAAATCTCCACCAATGCAGTGTATCAAACATTTTAATTTCCCAGGGTTTTCTTTCATGTAACCATAAGTATTCTGGTAATGGCAAATCATTAATTAGAATTCTTCTACAGATATACGGAATATCAAACTCTTTTATATTATGACCCCCAAAAATAAAATCTTTATGATGCTTGTAAAACCTATTGCATAAATCACAAAAAGTTTTTAATATTTCTATTTCGTTATCTCCAGAAATGCTTTTTATCTTAAAACATTGATGGTTGTTTTCATCTTTATAGAAATATCCAGTACTGATGCAAATGATTTTTCCAAACTCTGCCAATATTCCACCCCTTTTTTTCCATCCTTCATCTGAAGTAGTATCTTCAAGCAAATATTTATTCGTTTTTTCTGTCCAAAGCACTTGCCAATCTGGGTTTAACTCATTAAAGTTTGCAACAATAGGAACCGTTTCTATATCAATTAACAATAAATTTGAAATCATTGGTTTATTATTGTGCATTAAAAGTAGTAAAAAATGAATTACATACCATCAGCAAATGCAAATCGTATTTCACCAGAAAGAGACAATAGAAACTTAATTTATGCAATACTTATTGGCATTATTTTATGTTTATTGGGGTATATTATTTACGATAAATCAGAAGATAAAAAAGTAGCTGAAGTTTTACAAACAACCCAAGAAACTGTAGAAAACTTGGATAGTGCAAAAAATGTATTACAAGCTGAATTTGATGTAGTAACAATGAAGTTAGATACACTTACAGCTAATAATGCTCAATTAGAAGAAGCCTTATCTTCAAAGAACTTACAACTTGTCAAAATAAAATCGAACATCAATACTTTATTGCAACAAAAGAATATTACATCAGCCGACCTCCAAAAAGCTCAATCTTTAATTGCTGAATATAAAGGTCAAGTTGAAAATTTATTAGTAGAAGTTGCCAAATTAAAAAGTGAAAATAAAGAACTTACAACAGCTAATTTGCAATTAAGCACTGATAAAAGTGAACTAATTGTTGCAAAAGATCAACTTGCTACAGAAAAGAAAAATCTAGAAGAAAAAATTGATGTTGCAACAACATTAAAAGCTTCAAATATTAGTATTACAGCTATTAAAGTTCATGGTGATAAAGAGAAAGAAACAGAAACTGCAAAACGAGCTGATTTCTTTAGAATATCTTTTATATTAGATGAAAATAGAGTAGCAGCTTCTGGTAAAAAAACAATTTACATTTCAATTAAAAACCCAGATGGTACAACTTCTGTAACTGAAGGAACATTAAAAACTAGAGATGGAAACGAAATTGGCTACACCAATAGAGTAGATGTTAATTATGAACAAGGTAAAGTAACACCTGTAAGTTTCGATTGGAAACCAGGCACTCAATTTATTCCAGGAGATTATAAAATAGAAGTGTATAATAATGGTTTTAAAATTGGGGAAACAGTAAAAACTATGAAAAAAGGGGGCTTGTTTAGTTAAAATATTAATAGATTTATTACAAAGCCACAGTAATATGGTTACTGTGGCTTTTTTGTGAGATTTAGTTTAGTAGCTTTTAATGAGTTCTTGTATTTTTGAAATATGGCTCGAATAAAAAATGTAAAAAATAATATTAGCAGAAAAGAAATCATAATTGAAAAAGCAGCTTCTTTATTCAAAGAAAAAGGATTTAAAGCTACTAGTATGAGAGAAATTGCAGATGTAGTTGGTGTTGAAGCAGCAAGTTTATATAATCATATTAAAAGCAAAAATGAATTACTTAATATAATTTGTTTCGAAGTTGCTAATAAATATGTTCACTTTATGGATGAAATTGAAAATATGAAACTTCCATCAATACAAAAAGTAGAATTGTTGCTTCGTTTTCATATTAATGGTATGGTTCAAAATTTTGATGAAGTTTATGTTAGTGATAGAGAATGGAAACATTTAGATTATCCATTCTTAAACAATATGCAAAATCAAAGAAGAACTTATAGAAAAAGATTTGCTGCAATTATAAATGATGGCATTAAAAAGAATGAAATTAAAAAAATAGATGCCCCTACTGCCGTTTTAATTATGCTACACGCAATAAGTGGAATTGAAAGTTGGCATAGAAGTACAAAAAAAGTTAGTGGAAAAGAATTACAAGAAAATATGGTAGCTATTTTAATTGATGGTTTAAAAAAGACGAGGTAAAAATTTTAAAATATTAATGTCTACACATTTTTATCCTATAACAGTAAAAAATATTCGCAGAGATACAGCTGATTGTATTTCAATATCCTTTAATATTCCACAAGAGTTAAAAGAAATATTTTCATTTATTCAAGGTCAGCATATAACCATTAAAAAAAGCATTAATGGTAATGAGATTAGAAGAAATTATTCACTTTGCACCTCACCGATTGAGAATGATTATAGAATAGCTGTTAAAAAAATTGAAGGTGGTTTGTTTTCTTCATTTGCTAATAATGAATTAAAAGTTGGCGATACACTTGATGTAATGCCACCATTAGGGAAATTTAACTCAAATCTAAATTCACAACATCAGAAAAAGTATGTTGCTTTTGCTGCAGGCAGTGGAATTACACCTGTAATTTCTAACATTAAAACCATTCTATACACAGAACCTAAAAGTGAATGTATTTTAGTGTATGGCAATAAATACACAAGTTCTATCATCTTTAAAGAAGAACTAGAAGCATTAAAAAATAAATTCATTGGGCGTTTGCAATTGATTCATGTGTTAAGTAGAGAAAGTGCTGAAACACCAATTAGCAATGGCAGAATTGATGCTAACAAACTTGAACATTTAGGTAAATTAATTCAGTGGAAAAATATTGATGAATTTTTTTTATGTGGTCCTGAAGAAATGATTGTTACTACAAAAAACTTTTTAGAAGCTTTACAAATCGACAGAAAAAAAATTCATTTCGAGTTGTTTAATGCTACTCAAAAACCAAAATCAACCTCAGTTGAAAAATTAAAACAATCTAATGTAAAGAGTACTATTACTTTAATTAGTGGTGGTAGAACTTTTGAAATAGCCATGCATGTTAATGATAATAATTCTATTCTAGATGCTGCATTAAATGTAGTTGCAGATTTACCTTTTGCATGTAAAGGTGGAGTATGTTGTACTTGCAAGGCTAAACTATTAGAAGGAAAAGTTGAAATGGATGTGAATTGGGGATTGGAACAAGAGGAAGTTGAAAAAGGATATATACTCACTTGCCAAAGTCACCCTACTACAGAAAAAGTAGTTGTAGATTTCGATGTAAAATAATTTTCTTTTTCATTTATCATGAGTTCAAATTTTCAAGAAGCCCAACATATTTTTTTTATTGGTGTAGCAGGCACTGGTATGAGTGCATTAGCACAATATTGTCTTGGCATAGGTAAAAAAGTAAGTGGTAGTGATAGATATTTTAATGAAAAAGCAATTGGTGAAACTCAGCAAAAACTTATAGATTATGGCATTGAATGTTTTGTTCAAGATGCTAGTGGCATTCATTCAACTATTGATTTAATAGTTATTTCAACAGCAGTTGAGGAAAGTAATATTGAAATTCAAAAAGCACATGCTTTAAATATCAATATCATTAAAAGAAGCGAATTATTAAACTCAATTAGTACAACCAAAAAAACAATTGCTGTTGGTGGTACCAGTGGAAAAAGTACTACTACTGCAATGATTTTTGATATTCTTGAATTTGCAGGTCTTGAACCAAGCATTATTTGTGGTGCTGGTTTAATTCGTTTACAACAAAAAGGATTAATAGGAAATGCTTTTGTTGGAAGAGGAGATTGGCTAGTGATAGAAGCTGATGAAAGTGATGGAAGTATTATTTATTACAAACCAGATATTGGTCTGTTATTAAATATTGATAAAGACCATAAAGAAATTGAAGAATTGTACTCCATATTTCAAACATTTAAAAATAATAGCAAACAGTTTATTGTTAATGCTCATCAAAAAGCTACTCAACAATTTTCACAAAATAATAATCAAGACTTTTCTGTAGCTATTGCCAATGTTGGTTTTCAAGCTTCTAATTTTAAACAAGAAGGATTTGAAATGCATTTCAACATCAATAATATTTCATTTACAATGAAAGCTATTGGAGAACATAATATGGAAAATGCATTAGCAGCAGTTGCAGTTGTAGTGATGTGTAATATTGAAATTGAAACAGCATCAATAGCATTAAAAAATTATCAAGGCATTTATAGACGCAATCAAATACTTGGAAATAAAAATGGGGTAATTGTAATTGATGATTATGCTCATAATCCTGCAAAATGTGCAGCAGCAATAAAAGGCGTTCAACCATTAGCAGAAAAAGTAATTGCTTGGTTTCAGCCTCATGGGTATGGACCAACAAAATTTTTACGAAATGATTTTGTTGAAGAAATTTCAAAAGTTTTACTGCCACAAGACGAAATTTGGATGAGTGAAATTTTTTATGCAGGAGGAACTGCAGTAAAAGATATTAGTGCAAATGATTTAATCGAAGATTTAAAAAATAAAAATTGTAAAGCGTTTTTTGTTGAGGATAGAAATGAATTTGTAAATAAAGTAAAACCTCATTTACAAAAAAATACTGTGTTATTATTAATGGGAGCTCGTGACCCTAGTTTAGCAGATTTCGCAATAGAAGTTTATAATAAATTGTTATAAAAAATGATGGAATTTAACGATGAATATTTTATGCAACATGCTTTAAAGCAAGCTCAGGTTGCTTTTGATGAAGATGAAGTTCCTATAGGAGCCGTAGTGGTAATGAATAATAAAATCATTTCAAAAGCGTATAATCAAGTAGAAAAATTAAATGATGCAACTGCACATGCTGAAATTTTGGCTTTAACTTCTGCTTTTGATTCTATGGGCTCAAAATATTTACCAGAAGCAAGTTTATATGTAACTGTTGAACCTTGTTTAATGTGTACAGGTGCTATGTATTGGAGTAAGGTAAAAAGAATTGTTTATGGTGCAAGCGATTTAAAAAGTGGTAGCTTAAGATTTTTTATTGATGAAGATGGATTAATTAAACCAGAAGTTTGGCCTTTTCATCCAAAAGCAGAATTGGTAAAAGGTATAATGGAAAATGAATGTGCGGCTTTAATGAAATTATTCTTTAAGAACAAAAGATAATTTACCATTTTTAGAATTTATAAATAGCTTTAGAGTAAAGCGTTTATTTTAGCTTATTATGTGGCAAAACATTTTGCAAGAAATTAAAGATGGAAACATCAAATCATTGGCCAGAGCAATTTCTTTGGTAGAGAATGAAGTTGATGGCTATTTCGAATTTTTGCAAACCTTGCCAACTTCATCAACACCAATCATTGGAATTACAGGCCCTCCAGGTGCAGGAAAAAGCACATTGGTAGATGCTATTATTGAACAATTGGTTCAACAAAATAAAAAAATAGCTGTGGTTTGTGTTGATCCTTCATCTCCATTTAATTTAGGTGCACTTTTAGGAGATAGAATTAGAATGAGTAATTGGTATAATCATCCAAATGTATTTATACGATCATTAGCAACTAGAGGAAGTTTGGGAGGATTGCATCCTAAAGTTATTGAGATAACTGATGTATTGAAAGCTGCGACATTCGATTTTATTATTGTTGAAACTGTCGGTGTTGGTCAAAGTGAAATTGAGATTGCAGGTTTAGCTGATGTTACTGCTGTTCTACTTGTTCCTGAGGCTGGAGATGAAATACAAACTATGAAAGCTGGTTTAATGGAAATTGCAGATTTGTTTATTGTGAATAAATCTGATAGGCCTGGTGCTGATGTTTTTGTGTGTAATTTAAGACAAATGGTAACACCAAGTTTTCATCATCAAAATGAAATACCCATTATTAAAACAATCGCAACTAACAAAATTGGTTTAGATGAAGTTGTAAAGTTCTTGCAACAATTAAATAATATTTCTAACGAAAAAAAATCATGGTTGCTTGTAGAAAAAGCATTTCATATTATTCAACAATTTAAAATGAAACCCTTTAATAAATTGCAAATGAAATTAGAAATTGAAGAAGAAAGCAACCATAAAAGTTTTAATTTATATCAATACATAAAAAAATATCTCTCATGATGAAACCTAAAGTTTTTGCCTGTCATCCAACTGCAGTTAAAGTAGAAAAAGATAAAACATATGCTTGGTGCACTTGTGGCTTGAGTGAAAAAAATCCTTTTTGTGATGGCTCTCATAAAAAGTTGGCGTTTGAAAAAGACGGCGAAACTATTTTTCCTTTTAAAAGTTTAAAATTTACTGCAGAAGAAGATGGTGAAGTTTGGTTATGCAATTGTAAGCATACAAAAAACCCTCCATTTTGTGATGGCACACATAAGATGATTGAATCGATTGTTAAATCTGAATAAATAATTATATGATAATTATTGCAAAATGGTTGGTAATTATTTTGGAATTTTCTTAATTGCTGTTGGAATACTAATGTTTATTTCTCCAAAAAAAGCAATTGAAATCATTAAAAAAGCAGGAAGCACAAACTGGATAAATTATTCAGAAATTACAATTAGAATGATTCCTGCCGCTGCATTAGTGATCTATTCAGATTTTGCATTTTGTCCAATTGTATTTAAAATAATGGGCTGGTTTATGATTGCAACTTCATTGGTTTTATTTTGTATACCAAAAGAATTGCACCACAAATTTGCAAATAAATATGTGAGTTTTATTAAACCAGAGTATTTCAGAATACTTTCTCCAATTACTATTTTATTTGGTTGGTTTTTAATTTATTCAGTAAGCTAAAAATTGATTGCCAAGATATTTTGCATAAAAAAGGATTAGCAATTGCTAATCCTTTTTTATATTATTTGGATAAATATTTATCCATGACAATGTTTAAATTTTTTACCACTTCCACAAGGACAAGGATCATTTCTTCCTGCAATTTTTTCTACTTTTATTGGTTCTCTTTTTACAGGCGTAGGATCATTATATTCTGGAGTACTATTTCCATCAACACTATCATGTTGAGTTTTTAATTTACTTAAATCTGTTTTTTGTTGATGACCTTCTTTTAGTTGTTGGTCTGCACCATCATCAAAAGGAATTGTGGTATGGCATAAGAATTCAACAATGTTTTTATTGATTTCTAAATCCATGTTTTGATATAAACCGAAAGCCTCCACTTTATAAATTACCAAAGGATCTTTTTGTTCATAAGAAGCTGTTTGAACACTATGCTTTAAATCATCCATTTTTCTTAAATGTTCTTTCCAAGCATCATCAATTAAACCCAAAGCTACCGTGCTTTCTAAAGCTTTCATCAACTCTTCACCATGGGTATCTAAAGATTTTTGCATTGGTGCTAAAACCTGAATTACTTTTTTAGTATCTGTAAAAGGAACAATTACATTTTCAATTCTTGAGCCTTGTTCTAAACGTATTTTCTTAAAAACTGGAACAGCTTGATGAGCCATTGCTGCTTTTTTAGATTGATATTTAGTGATGACTTCAATATATAACAGTTCAGATAAATCTTGTTCAGATTTTTTATTAAACTCTTCTTCTAAAATTTTTGTATCTAATGCAAAGTTTACTAACGAAGAGAGTTTAAAGCCATCATAATCCTGCATGCCTTTACTGTTCATTACAACACGTTCAGCAATGCTATAAAATCCATTATCTAAATCAAGTGCCAAACGATCACCAAATAAAGCATGATTTCTTTTAGCATAAATTACAGTACGTTGTTTGTTCATTACATCATCATACTCTAATAAACGTTTTCTAATACCAAAATTATTTTCTTCAACTTTTTTCTGTGCTCTTTCAATACTATTAGTAATCATGCTATGTTGAATAACTTCACCTTCTTTGTATCCAGCAAAATCCATCACTTTAGCAATTCTTTCACTACCAAACATTCTCATTAAATCATCTTCTAATGCAACAAAAAATTGAGATGATCCTGGATCTCCTTGACGACCAGCACGACCACGAAGCTGTCTATCTACACGTCTGCTTTCATGACGCTCTGTACCAATAATAGCAAGCCCTCCAGCTTCTTTAACTCCAGGTCCTAATTTAATATCTGTACCCCTACCAGCCATATTTGTTGCAATAGTTACTGCACCAGGTAAACCTGCTTCAGCAACAATTTGTGCTTCACGAGTATGTTGTTTTGCATTTAATACATTATGAGCAATTTGTTTTTGGCGTAACATTCTACCTAACAATTCACTAACCTCTACAGATGTTGTACCTACTAGAACTGGCCTTCCTGCTTCTTTTAATCTTACAATTTCATCAATTACAGCTCCAAATTTTTCTCTCTTGGTTTTATACACTAAATCTTGCTCATCTTTTCTAATAACAGGAATATTAGTTGGAATTGAAACCACATCTAATTTATAAATATCCCATAACTCTGCTGCTTCAGTTTCTGCAGTTCCTGTCATACCTGCTAGCTTATGATACATTCTAAAATAATTCTGTAATGTAACAGTAGCATAGGTTTGAGTGGTAGCTTCTATCTTAACATTTTCTTTGGCTTCAATAGCTTGGTGTAATCCATCACTATATCTTCTACCATCTAAAATACGACCTGTTTGTTCATCAACAATTTTTACTTGTTCTTCCATTACTACATATTCCACATCTTTTTCGAACATGGTATATGCTTTTAATAATTGTTGTACCGTATGAATTCTATCAACTTTTGAAGTATAATCGTTGATAATATTTTCTTTTTGTTGAAGTTTTTCTTCTGCACCTATAAGTGTATTTTTTTCAACAGCAGCAAGGCTTACACTAATGTCTGGAATAATAAAAAAGTTTGGGTCTTCACCAGCTCCTGTAATTAAGTTAATGCCTTTATCTGTTAATTCAACACTATTATTTTTTTCATCAATGTAAAAAAATAATTCTTCATCGGCTTTTGGCATTTCTTTTTGTTGATCTGCCAAATAATAATTTTCAGTTTTTTGTAATTTCACCCTCATACCTGGTTCGCTTAAAAACTTAATGAGAGCACTATTTTTTGGTAACCCACGGTGGGCTCTAAATAAAGCCAAACCACCATCTTTAGGATCATCATTGCCTTCTGCAATTTTCTTTTTAGCTTCTTGTAAAAAAGTTGAGGTTGCTTTTTTTTGTGCTTCAACTATTTTTTGAATACGAGGCTTTAATTCAAAAAATTGTTCAACATTATCTTGTTTACCAATTGGTCCAGAAATAATTAATGGTGTTCTTGCATCATCAATTAAAACACTATCCACCTCATCTACCATTGCATAATGATGTTTGCGTTGCACCATTTCGCTAGGATTGTGTACCATATTATCTCTCAAATAATCGAAACCAAACTCGTTATTTGTTCCATAAGTAATATCTGCTAAATAAGCTTTTCTTCTTTCTTCAGTATTAGGTTGATGTTTATCTATGCAATCAACAGTTAAGCCCAACCATTCGAAAATGGTTCCATTCCATTCACTATCTCTTTTTGCTAAATAATCATTTACAGTTACGATGTGTACACCTTCACCAGCTAAAGCATTAAGGTATGCAGGTAAAGTTGACACTAATGTTTTACCTTCACCAGTTCCCATTTCTGCAATTTTGCCTTCGTGTAAAACTATACCACCAATTAACTGAACATCATAATGCACCATATTCCAGGTAACTAAATTTCCACCAGCTGTCCATGAATTTCTAAAAATGGATTTATTACCATCAATACTTACATAGTCTTTTTTTACACTAAATTCTCTGTCTAATTCTGTGGCAGTTGAAATAATTGAAGTGTTTTCTGTAAAACGTTTTGCACTTTCTTTTACAACAGCAAAAGCTTCTGGAAGAATAACTGCTAAAATTTCTTCAATCTTTTTATCTCTATCTTTTTTTAGTTTGTCTACTTCTTGGTAAATAGAATCTTTAACATAAATATCAGTTGAAGGCAATGCTTCTGCTTGATCTTTTTTATCTTTTATTAAATTATCAATTTCTTGTAAATGATCTTTAATTTTTTGCTTAAATTCTTGGGTTTTATTTCTAATAGCATCGTTACTTAAAGACTCATACTCCTGAAAAAATGCATTGATTTTTGTAACTACTGGTTTTATTTTATTTACGTCTTTTTCGCTTTTGTTTCCACCCAATAACTTACCTAGTAATTTTAACATATGTAGAAGTTGTGTACGCTTATTCTTTTATTAATAAGTGAATAATTGATAAAGTATTCGTTAGTCAAATAAAATGCTAGAGATATTAATTAGTCAATATGACAGCAATCTTTTATTTAAGTTGCCAAAAGTAGTAGATTTAGATAGAAAGCAGGCTGTGTGATGATAAAAAATACTATAAAATAATGGTTGAAGATGAAGTTTAACTGCTGTGATCTGCAACAATAACCCATTCGCCTTTTATTTTTCTAATTAACAAAGTATAATAACCAGTTGCATCACCAACACTTCTTTTTAAAAACCATTTACCTACAACATAGTAATAATCTAGAGAAAGCCTCTTAATACTAAGAATGCTACTCGTAAATTTTCCCATATGTGCAGTATCTGGATATCCATTTTTGTAATTTTCTAATGTGGTTTGATAGCCATATTTGGGCCCTGATTTTCCAATAAATAATAAACTGTCATTCACCCAATATCCTTTCATAAAATTTTCTAGATTTCCAGTATTCCAAGCTGCTTCTTGTTTTGATAACATACTTTTTATGGCAATAATATTTTTATCTTGAGCTTTTGTTGAAATAGTTATTGTGATTATTAAAACGGATAAAATTATTTTTTTCATGTTAGATGATTAAGTAACAAGATTAAGAAATTATATTTATAGTTATTAATTTAGCACATGCATTATAAAAAA
>JAYVBS010000337.1:0-4948 GCA_043750315.1 Chitinophagaceae bacterium | reverse complement strand
AGTCATATTGATTATGTAGCAGAAGTAATCATTGAAGTTTTCAATAAAAGAAAGGAAATAAAAGGCTTACAGATTACTGAAGAATCTGAATACTTAAGACACTTTACAGTAAAATTAAAACCTATATCATAACTATAAATTCAAATAACAATGAACAATAATATTAAAAGAAGTTGGGCAGAACCATACAAAATGAAAATGGTTGAGTTATTAAAAATGACCACACCATCTCAAAGAAAAAAAGCATTAAAAGAAGCAGGTTACAATACTTTTCTTTTAAAATCTGAAGACGTATATATCGACTTATTAACTGATAGTGGCACTAGTGCCATGAGTGATAGACAATGGGCTGGAATGATGATGGGTGATGAGGCTTATGCAGGAAGCAGAAATTTTTACCATCTTGAAGAAGTTGTACGAGATGTGTATGGTTATAAATATTTAATTCCAACACATCAGGGACGAGGAGCTGAAAATATATTGTCACAAATTTTAATAAAAAAAGGTGATATCATTCCTGGTAATATGTATTTTACAACTACTCGTTTACACCAAGAATTAGCAGGTGGTAAGTTCGAGGATATTATTATTGATGAAGCTCATGATGCCGAAAATGAATTTCCTTTTAAAGGTAATGTAGACTTAAACAAATTAGAAAAAATTGTAAAAAAATATGGAGCAAAAAAAATTCCATATATAAGCATTGCAACAAGTGTTAATATGGCTGGGGGTCAGCCTATCAGCATGAAAAATTTAAAAGAGTTAAGAGCATTTACAAAAAAACATAATATTCGAATTATTCATGATATGACACGAGTTGCTGAAAATGCTTACTTCATTCAACAAAAAGAAAAAGGATATCAGAACAAAACAATCAAAGAAATTGTAAAAGAAATTAATTCTTATACAGATGGTGCAACAATGAGTGCTAAAAAAGATGCATTGGTAAATATTGGTGGTTTTCTTGCATTAAATGAATGGGATATTTTTGAAGAAGCAAGAAATTTAGTGGTTGTTTATGAAGGCTTACATACTTATGGAGGGTTAGCTGGCAGAGATATGGAAGCCATGGCAATTGGAATAATGGAAAGCATTAGTGATGCACATATTAGAGCAAGAGTTGGACAAGTAATTTACTTAGGTGAAAAAATGATTGAATACAATGTGCCAATTGTTAAGCCAATTGGAGGTCATGGAATTTTTGTTGATGCTAAAAAGTTTTTACCACATATTAGTCAAGATCAATTTCCTGCTCAAACTTTAGCTTCAGAGTTATATTTAGATTCTGGTGTAAGAACAATGGAAAGAGGCGTTGTTTCTGCAGGACGAAAAGCAAATGGAGAAAATTATTATCCAAAATTAGAGCTGGTAAGGTTTACAATTCCTCGTAGAGTTTATACCCAAGCACACATGGATGTAATTGCTGAATCTGCTGCTCGTGTTTTTGATAATAGAAAAAATATTAAAGGGTTGAAAATGGTTTATGAACCTAAATATTTGAGATTCTTTCAAGCAAGGTTTGAAAATTTTTAGTATGATTTACTTTATTTATTGAGTTCATCAACTCTTTAGTATTAATGATTTCCATCATTACAAATTATTACATTTCTATAATGAATAGAAAATTGTAATTTGTAGTTTTGAACTAAGAAAAATTTATTATACATTTTCTTTTTGCTATTATTATTTTTTTTATCAAATAAGAATGTTGGTTTCATTCATCAACCATCTCAACCAATAGATTCTTTGCATTATGCAAATGAATCACACTTTAAAAACATTCAACAATTAACATTTGGTGGTGATAATGCAGAAGCTTATTGGAGTTATGATAGCAAAAGTTTAATTTTTCAAAGAACCAATTCTAATGAAGGACTAGATTGTGATCAGATTTTCATTGGAAATATTTCTCAGAATTTAAATGAAAAATTTAACTATAAATTAGTGAGTACAGGTAAAGGCAGAACAACTTGTAGCTACTTTTTACCAGATGGAAAACATATTATTTATGCAAGCACTCATTTAGGTGGTGATAAATGTCCTCCACTTCCTGATAGATCAAAATATGGCAATAAATATATATGGCCTGTGTATGATAGCTATGATATTTTTATGGCTGATATGAATGGTAAAATAGTAAAACAATTAACTAATCATAATGGATATGATGCAGAAGGAACTTTATCTCCTGATGGTAAGAAAATGATTTTCTGTTCTACTCGTGATGGTGATTTGGATTTATACATTATGGATTTGAAAACTGAAAAAGTTAAAAGAATTACTTCAACATTAGGTTATGATGGTGGTGCATGGTTTAGTCCTGATGGAAAGAAAATTGTTTGGCGTGCTAGCCGTCCAAAAACTGATGAAGAAATTAAAGAGTATAAAGATTTATTGAGAGAAGGATTAGTGGCACCAACTAAAATGGAAGTTTGGGTGGCTAATGCTGATGGAAGTAATGCTAAGAAAATTACAAATTTGAGTAATGCAAATTGGGCACCCAATTTTACACCAGACAGTAAACATATTATTTTCTGTACTTAATTATTTGTACCCTTTGCTTTTTTAATATTTAACAAGTATAATTCTTTTAATAATGTTTTTAGCAGTTGAATTAAATTATAAAGAATTGATCTCAAATTAATAATTGGTAAAAGAAAAATAACAATGGCAATATCTTTAATTTTTTATTTGAGCTTAATAAAAATATTTTCAATTTGTAAATGTTTGTGTTAATAACTAAATAGTAATTTAAAAGCAAAAATTATTAGTTTAGAATCAATATATTTGTTATTGTTGACTTCAGAATTAATTCTAAATAAATTTCCCTTTTTCCGAAAATCAGAATTTGTTTCTGAAATTTTATAAAATGATAATTTTCAATGTTTTATGCAACAAATAAAAAATGGAAAAGAGGAAATAATTTATTTGCTTACACTGGCAATTCAAAAATATAAATTAGAAACTGGTCAAGAAATTATTCAAAATACCAATAGAAAAAACTACGAAGCATTAGCCATTGTACTTAGTGAAATTAGTAATCAGTTGCCTTTAAAATCAAAAGAATGGGGAACTGAGGATTATACAATAGAAAATACTCAAAACAATAAAGAATATCCATACAGAAAATATGATTTAACTGGTGGGCAAATTAAAGATGCTTTAAGTGGAATTGTTTCACATCCACGACCCTTCTTAATAGATGCTTGCTATGTTTATTTATTTAATATGGGTAGAAAAAGCTTTGAACAAAACCCAATAGATGAAAACTTATTAGTAAAAACTGAAAATGAAAAAAAAGATCATATTGGTAATGTTGAAATAGAGAAAAATATACTGCAACAACAAAATAGTATTTTACTAAATCAAACTTTTAAAAGTAAAAGGCTAAATAAACATTTAATTTATTCTCTCTCTATTCTTACAATACTATTTATTGTATTTGGCTTTTATTCTATTAAAAAAGAACAAAATTGGACTGACATAAAAAATGATATGAATATTATTCCATATCAACCAACACAATCAGACATTGATAGTTTAGAGGGAATATGGTTGTGTTATACAGGTTCTCCACAAGCAAGAATTTCAAATCCAAAGAGGTATCATGTTGTTGTATCTAATATTATTAACATACAATATAAAAATGGTTACTTTACCTACAATCGTTTTGGAGCAAGTTTTAATCATGTAGGTTTCATGCAATTCGAATCAGAGGGGCTAGTATCCGTTTACTCAAGAATAAAAAATAAAAATAATAATACAGAGTCTCCAAGACACTCTTTATTAAATTTGAAAAATACTTCAAAGTATTTACCTGCTATTTCAGCGTCTTGGAGTTTTGATATTGGAGATAAAAATAAAATTATTGGTATTAGAGAGGTTTATATCAAATTAGGTAAAGGTGGAACTATAGAAGAAATAATTAATAGTGTTGAAAATGCAAGTTGTCAATGCAAGATTGTTAGATGGCATCAACCAAATAAACCGACTCAAACTTTTTATTTAAAAAATATAGTGCTAGATTCTTTGAAAAACGATGAATTAAAATCTTTGATTGATGAAAAAAGTATTTTACTTAATATACCTCAAGAGGGTGTGATATTGGGTAAAGAATCTGATAAATAATTTAATTTATAACAATGGCTCAAGTTCGAACTATTTTATAAATAAAATTATTATTGAATTTAGTTAATTTAATTTTTATCACAATTAAATACAATCTCTACATTCCATTAATTTTTCGAGCTCCAGGAATATATTTTACTATAAGTATTCTTTTCCTGAAATTGGATAACATTCACCTCTCCCTTCAAAATTGCTTGAGATTGAATTACTCCAGTTTTGATCTTTATCAGGAAAGAAAATTCATGGCCTTTCTTGGAAATTAAAAAGGCACAACTTCAAGTTTTGATGTGGATGATTTAGTTGTGTAAATTGATTGTGAATTATCTCAAATTATTATTATTTCTTCTTTTCAGCATTTGGAAAATGTGCTTTCAATTCAAAAGAAAATAATCTACCGATTATTGGTGAACCAACAAATTCTCTTTGCTGTGTATTAAATAAATTACTAACTCCAATGCCAATACTATAATTTTTATTTATTTTATGTCCAGTATTTAAATCAAAAGTTGTGAATCCTCCTAAATTACCCCAATCAAAGTTTTTCAAATAATTTCTTGGTTGGTTGTTTAAAGGATTTATTCCTCCATAAACAATTCCTCTTTTTCCTTTTCCTGCTTCTGTTGAAATTTGATTGCCGCTATACATATTATATTTTTCAACATATCTAACTGAAAAATTTAAATACATTTTTCCATTAAACATATTTTGAAAACTTATTGTGGAGTTAAACTTATTTCTTGGAGCATTTAAACTTCTTTCCTCTAAAGAAACATAGCCATCTTTATTAGCATCATTTTTAAGGTCATTATTAGTGATATCC
>JAYVBS010000336.1:0-2122 GCA_043750315.1 Chitinophagaceae bacterium | reverse complement strand
GCACTTGGAACATGGAGACTTCGGGAGTTGGGAAATGTAATTATTGATTACGATATTCAATGTTTAAACAAACCCAAAGAAGAAATTACTAATTTTTTGAATAAAGAATGTTTTCAATCAATTACTCAGTCACAAAACAAATATCATAGAGCTACAGTTTCTCAAGTACAACTTTGCTCTTACTTTACAGGTGCAACTGCAATACAATCTCTTCGTGATGAATATAAAAAGAAAATGGGCGACCAATATAGCTTGAAAGACTTTCATGAAAAATTCTTAAGTTTTGGCAGCTCTCCCGTTAAATATATAAGAGAAAGAATGTTACAATGATTTAATCATTGTATAATATTTGAATAGTAATTATTTGGAATTTACATTGAAACAACCTAGTACAAAAGTTAAGTAGTACAGTGGATCTAATTTACATTGATAATCCTTTTTTCAATCTACTCAACTTCACTTCAAGATTATGTTGCTTTGTTAATTTTATGTTTTCTTCATTATTTGTTCTCTATTTTTAATTGGCCGAACTTTGGGGAAACTTAGAGGCGTGCTTACAATTTTATAGTATGAATAAGAATATTGTTATTTTCTTTATTGTTGCATTTAACCTTGTGCCCATTTTTGGTGTATTTTTTTATAACTGGCAACCCTTTGAAGCCTTTTGGTTTTTTTGGGTAGAGACATTAATAGTGGCATGCTTTAACTGCATTTGTATTGTATTTAGCCAGGGCAGGCTGCAGAATGAAGAAAACAGTACCAAGCCGCTGACCTATAATTTAAAAAAGGGCTTAAAATATTTACTGATACGCTTTGCTATTTTCTTATTTTATTCAATGTTTATTATTGTGTTTATTGGTTTTGAAGCCAATACCCATGCAGATAAGGGTAAAGTGTTAGGCACTATACTTTTTCAAAATAAGTTTTTTAACCTTAGCTTACTAATAAGCATTGCCAGCCAGGGCTATTACTTGTTGTTTTATTTTTTTAGAAGCGGTGCCTTTATTACATCCCTGCCCGATAGCTACCCAGCTTTATTCGACAGCAGACAATTGATAATACACATTGCTGTTGTATTGGGCACACTGGGAGGAATCTATTTAACAAAAAACACGAATTACGGTAATTACAGCAGCACTTTTATTATCAGCCTACTTTGTATATGCAAGTGTGCTGCCGAATTATTTAATTATAAATCTGCTGGCAAAATAAAGGTTGAGTGAGATACCGTCATCATCTCTTTTAATTTAATCATTCAGGAAAGGAACACCAGCACCAAGAACTTAAGCCAGTTGGGGAAAATTGAGTATATTCATCTTTAACTTGAAAATTAATAGCTAAAATATTTTTTTACTTCCCAAAATATATTTATGAAATCTATTATTAAAGCCAAATTTTTCAATTCCTTAATTAATAATTCATTATTATATGAAAACATTTAAATTAACATGCTCCAGGGTATACTCACTTTTTCTTATTTTTTTGGGGTTGCCAATTATTATGGTTGGCTTTATGGCAATAATAATATTATCTTATAATGATATGCCTGATTGGGCTATAATAATTTTAATAGTTCTTATAGCAACTTATATTTTTCAGTTAATATATTATATACTTAAAAAAAATAATCAAATACCATGTTTGGTTCAAATTGATGAAAATGGAATTAAAATTGAGTTATTAAAAAGTTCATTTTTTTTCTCAAATAAACTATACCAGTCAGATTGGGCAGGTTTAAGAAATGTCAGTTCAAGCTATGAGCTTCAGAAACAAACCAGAATTTACAGTATATCATTTAGTAAACCATCAATTACTATCTACATTG
Source organism: Chitinophagaceae bacterium (assembly GCA_043750315.1). GTDB lineage: Bacteria > Bacteroidota > Bacteroidia > Chitinophagales > Chitinophagaceae > CAIVPM01. The sequence continues at coordinate 297 of JAYVBS010000336.1, read as the reverse complement.
ATACAACAGAAAAACTCAACGACTCAAATTTAGAAACCGAATTTGGAAAAATATTAATGGAAAAAGTTGCTGAGCATAACAAGTTATCATCCTTAACAAAAGAAAAAATTATAGATTCCAAAAACTTTTATCAAAAGCCTTGGGCTAAAGTTATAAATCAATTAGTTGTTATAATTCTGATTGGTTTAATAGGAATAGAAATATTTTATCCAGAAAAAATTGACTTATGGCAATTTGCATATTTTATAATTGTTTCTTTTATTTGGTTGTTGACTTATTGGTTAAATAACAAAAAGT
>JAYVBS010000335.1:0-4972 GCA_043750315.1 Chitinophagaceae bacterium | reverse complement strand
ACTTAATTTTTTAATTACCATATTTACATTAACCCCATATAAAATAGTTGCAAAAATTACAAATCCAACATATGTGTAATTATTGATATCTTGATCTTGTGAATTTGCATAAATTAAAAATACACTCCCTGCTAAACCAATTATTACTCCAACTATTTTTCTTGCATTTGTAACTAAATTAAAAAATAATGAACCTACTAAAATAACAAATAATGGTGTTAAAGAATTTAAACTTCCTGCAATACCACCACCAATTTTAGTTTCAGCAATACAAAATAAAAATGCAGGGAAAAAGCTTCCTAATAAACCACTTAAAACAATATATTGTAATAAGTTTTTTGGCAAAGTTTTAAAAGCCTTGAATGCAAAAGGCAACATCACTAAGCCAGCACAAAGTATTCTTATTGATGCAACTTGATAAGGAGTTAAAACTGGTTTCGATAAATCATGATTTTCGAACATGCCAAGTTTCATTAGTTCAAAACTGCTACCCCATATTAAACAGAGTACTAAAAACAAAAGCCAATTAATAAGTTTATTACTCACAATTAAAATTTTTGCAAATGTCAGCAAAATCAATTTCTAAAGTTGGAAAAACATGAATTATGTTTAAGAATATTTTCTTTGTGGAGTTTCAACATAATTCTGTTGCTCGTATAATGATTCTGGACTTGGATTATTAGTTATTGAAACTGAAAAATAAAACAATGCTATTAATAAAATTGACGACATCAATAATTCTCCCCATTTAAACCAATATCCCCAGTAGCTATAAACAACAGCTTTTTCTGGTTCATTTACTTTATAAATCATTTTTACTTTTTCATTCTCATTTAATATTCGCCATGGATAAGATGCATCTACAGAATAAGATTTATGCTTTAAACTAAAAATAGCAGTTTTTGATTTTGTTGATTGATCAATTTTTATTGTTGCCATTACAATTTCTCCATCAAAATAATCTGGTTCTCTTGTATAAAAAATATAACAAGCATAACAGACTACATAAAGTATGATTAATAATTTATACAATACAGATGATTATGATTATTGAATTGCTTTCAAAACAATATTTTTTAAATCAGATATAGCAACTCTTTCTTGCAACATAGAATCTCTATAACGAATTGTAACAGTATTATCTTCTTTTGTTTGATGGTCAATAGTTACACAAAATGGCGTTCCAATAGCATCCTGACGCCTGTAACGTTTACCAATACTATCTTTCTCTTCGTAATAACATTTAAATTCTTGCTTACATTCATTCATTAATTCTTTGGCAATTTCTGGTAACCCATCTTTTTTAGTTAAAGGCAAAATGGCTAATTTATTTGGAGATAATTTTGCTGGAATTTTTAAAACTGTTCTACTTTCTGTTGTTCCATCTTCTTTAGTAATGGTTTCTTCTTGATAAGCATTTGAAAGAATTAACAAAAACATTCTATCTAAACCAATAGAAGTTTCAATTACAAAAGGAATATAGTTTTGATTTATTTCTGCATCAAAATACTGTTGTTTCTTTTTACTATATTCTTGATGTTGTTTTAAATCAAAATCACTTCTGCTATGAATGCCTTCTACTTCTTTAAATCCAAAAGAAAACTCAAACTCAATATCACAAGCTTCTTTAGCATAATGAGCCAATTTTACATGATCGTGATAACGATATTTTTCTGCTGGCAATCCTAAACTTAAATGCCATTTTAATCTTTCTTCTTTCCAATATTTATACCATTCATCTTCGGTTCCAGGACGAACAAAAAATTGCATTTCCATTTGCTCAAACTCTCTCATTCTAAAAATAAATTGACGAGCAACAATTTCATTTCTAAATGCTTTACCAATTTGTGCAATACCAAAAGGCACTTTCATACGTGCAGATTTTTGCACGTTTAAAAAATTCACAAAAATGCCTTGAGCTGTTTCTGGTCTTAAATAAATCGTATCAGCATCTTCAGTAACACTTCCTAATTTTGTATCAAACATCAAATTAAACTGACGAATATCTGTCCAATTACAAGTACCACTTACAGTACATGAAATTTTGTATTCATCAATCATCTTTTTTAAATCTGCATACGCATCTTCAGCTAACATTTTTTCCATGCTTGCAACTAAACCATCAGCTTTATCAGGTTCTCCTTTTTCTCTTAATTGGTCTGCAAATGCTTCAATTAAATGGTCTACTCGATAACGTTTTTTGCTATCCTTATTATCAATCATTGGATCACTAAAATTATCAACGTGTCCACTAGCTTTCCAAGTTGTAGGATGCATAAATATTGCTGCATCAATACCAACAATATTCTCATGCATTTGAGTCATACTCTTCCACCAAAAATCTTTGATGTTTTTCTTTAATTCACTTCCATAAGGGCCGTAATCATAAACAGCACTTAAACCATCATATATTTCACTAGATTGAAATACAAAACCATATTCTTTTGAATGAGCAATAATTGCTTGTAAATTGTTCTCTGTTGACATGCTGCAAATATAGGTTTACATAAGATTTGATTATTGTTTAAATGACAATACATTTGCTACATGAGACCAGTTAAGACTTACGAATTTATAGTTGTACTAAAAAAGAATTACACCAGGTTAATTGATTTGGTGAGTATTTTAATGCTTGCCTTTTCAATTGCAATATTTGCTTATGAATTTTCTATAAAATTTCTTAATGCTAATAAAACTTTAAATGCTGATAATAGCTTAATGTTAATTTGGATTTTTGGAATTATAGGCTGGATGTATTATTGTAGAACGCTCCAAAAAAGAGGCATGGAACCTCATTATCGTTTTGCTTTATTGTTAGCAGCTTGGGGTTGGTTTATGAGTCCAAGTGTTCCATGGCTTTCAATACTTTTTTTAATTGCTGCAATTATTGAAAAGCCTGTAAAAATTACACCTGAATATGCTTTTGATGATGATGGAATTATTTCAAACTCTTTTCCTCAGAAAAAATATAGTTGGGTAGAAATGAAAAATGTAGTGTTGAATTCTGGTATGTTAACCTTAGATTTCAAGAATAATAAACTCATTCAAAAAGAAGTGAATGATGCTGTTCCAGATAATGTAGAAAAAGAATTTAATGCTTATTGTAAGTTGCAGTTGAGCAAATAAAAAACCGTTAATTTCTTAACGGTTTTACAAATATTATTCTTTAGTTTCTTTTTTCTTCTTAGTTGTTTTTGGAGTTAACATCAAAAACATTCTTTTACCTTCTAACTTAGGTAATGTTTCGGGCTGACCAACATCTGCAAGCCTTTCAGCAAATTTCAACAATACCAATTCTCCTCTTTCTTTAAATTGAATGGCACGTCCTTTAAACTGAACATAAGCTTTTACTTTATTGCCATCCTTTAAAAAACCTTCGGCGTGTTTGGCTTTAAAATTAAAATCATGATCATCTGTACTTGGTGTAAAACGTACTTCTTTAACCTCACTTTGTTTGGCATTAGCCTTCATCTCTTTTTCCTTCTTCTTTTTTTCGTAAAGGAATTTTTTATAATCGATGGCTTTACAAACTGGTGGATCTGCTTGTGGAGAAATTTCAACTAAATCTAATTCTAATTCTCTGGATATTTTAAGGGCTTCTTGTATAGAATAAACCCCAACTGTAACGTTTTCGCCAACAAGCCTAACTTGTTGTGCTCTTATTCTTTCATTTATTTTATGTTCTGGTTCTTGTTGTCTTAAAAATCTTGGATTAAATCTGCCCCCTCCAGGGCGTGGTGGAAATGCCATTAAGTGTTTTTTGGTGATGAATTTCTTTTATTGATTTGTAAAAATAAAGTTATTCGGCTGATTTTCTGTGCAAAATTTCTTCAATAATGTTTTCTGTAAATTCTTGAAGGCTTTGCTGACCCAAATCTCCTTTTCCCTGACGACGAATTGAAAGCATTTTTTCGGTGGCTTCTTTTTCTCCAATTACAAGCATATAAGGCACTCTACCTAATTCAGCTTCTCGAATTTTTTTGCCAATTTTTTCTTGTCTATCGTCAATTTCAACTCTTACACCTTTATTTCTTAAAGTACTCAATACTTCTGTTGAATATTCCATGAATTTATCGCTAATTGGTAAAATCTTTACTTGTAAAGGCGATAACCAAACTGGAAATTTACCTGCATAATGCTCTAATAAAAATCCAATAAATCTTTCATGAGTGCCCAAAGGAGCTCTATGAATAATTAAAGGAATTTCTGGTTCATTATTTTGATTGGTAAAACTTAATTTAAAACTTCTGCTTTGTGCAAAGTCAACCTGATTAGTAGCTAATGTAAATTCTCTACCAATAACACTCCAAATTTGAACATCAATTTTGGGCCCATAAAAAGCAGCTTCATCTTGTACTTCAACAAAAGGTGTTCCTGTTTCTATTAAAACTTTACGAACTAATTCTTCAGTTTCCTTCCAAAGTTCTGGTTCATTTACATATTTCTGACCAAGTTTATCAGGATTGTGAAGGCTCAAACGCATCACGAATTTATCTACTCCAAAAATTTTGAAGTATTTTAAATACATTTCGTTTACTGCTTTAAACTCCTGAGCAAAATCTTCTTTACTACAATAAATATGAGCATCATTCATGTGTAAACAACGAACACGCATTAACCCAAATAATTCACCACTTTGCTCGTACCTATAACAAGTGCCATACTCTGCAATTCTATAGGGCAAGTCTCTATAACTTTTAGGTTCAGCATCAAATATTTTATGATGATGAGGGCAGTTCATTGCTCTTAAATAAAATGTTTCTCCATCAATTTCCATTGGTGGAAACATACTATCTGCATAATAAGGCAAGTGACCACTTGTTTTATATAAACTTTCTTTTGCAATATGTGGTGTAACTACTCTTTTATACCCTCCTGCAGTTTCAGTTTCTTTGGCCAATTTTTCTAGCTCTTCAATTATTACAGTTCCATTAGGCATCCAAAGAATTAAACCCTGACCTACCTGATCATC
>JAYVBS010000334.1:0-4983 GCA_043750315.1 Chitinophagaceae bacterium | reverse complement strand
TTCAAAAAAACAAATATTACTCATTTGTTGGCGTTCGTAAGTAGCACTTTTTTCGTGTTGTGAAGTATTACTTTTCCAACTAAAATTCAGTTGGTTATTAGTTAAAAGATTTGGAATATTTTGTAACCCAATATTCCAATCAATCATGTATTTATTTGGGTATAAAGTGAACGTATGAGTAACACCATTAGTTGCCGAATCTTTATAAGTATACGAAATGGTTTGGGCACCATCAGCTTGTATAAGAATATTGCCAACAGAAAAGAATAAATCTTCAGAATTTGCTGCTTTGTTTTTGGTAATATTTATATTATACCCTAAATGATCATTATCAGAACCTAGTTTTACAAGACTTCCATCAAAAGATTTATAGTTCTTTAAAGTTACTGATTTAATCCTTCCTCCTTTATTGGTAAAAACAACTTTTACAACATTGTTTTCAAGGATTTTCAACTCTTCCTTAGCCTCTACAATTGAATTAACCTTATTTTCTACTATAGTACTTTGATTATTTTGAGCTGAAATTGTATTCTTTAAAGAGTCTACAATCACAGTTTTTACAATATTTAATTTAGCAATAGAATCTTTTTGTTTTTGCTCATATGCTTGTAAAGCAGCAGCTTGTCTATTCGCATTCCAGAAATAAGCAAAAAATAATACTGCTAATAATACAAATCCAATCACCGTATTTTTATCCAACTTCATACCTATAAATTAAGTCGGCAAAGGTAGGGGACGAAAAATTTTTTGCTGAATTTTAATTTAAGGCTAAAATTTCTAATTTATTTCCAATTGATTACTTTTTAAAATAAGCTAACTAATTCTACAAATTTGAGTTTCAGTTTTTTAATGAAAATCAGTTGCCCACTTTTTATACACAACTTTTTTGGCCAACTTTAAAAAAATGTAAAAAATATCTATGTTCGCAGATACGAAAAAGGGTAGATTATGAGATTGAAAAGTTTAGAGATAAAAGGGTTTAAAAGTTTTGCCGATAAAACTTATTTAAGTTTCGATGAAGGAATTACAGGAATTATTGGACCAAATGGTTGTGGCAAAAGTAATATTATAGATAGTATTCGTTGGGTAATTGGAGAACAAAAAATATCGCATTTAAGAAGTGAAAATCAAGGAGCATTAGTTTTTAATGGCTCAAGAACACGAAGTGCTTCTGGTCTTGCAGAAGTAAGTTTAACTTTTGAAAATACTCGAAATCTTTTACCAACTGAATTTAGTACGGTAACAGTTACCAGAAAGTTTTTTAAAAATGGTGAAAGTGAATATCGATTAAATGATGTTCAGTGCAGATTAAAAGATATTCATAACCTTTTTTTAGATACAGGAGTTAGTACAGAAAGCTATTCTATTATTGAGCTAGGAATGGTTGATGATATTATACGAGATAAAGAAAATAGCAGAAGAAGAATGATTGAACAAGCTGCTGGAATTACTATATATAAAACACGTAAGAAAGAAGCTAAAAATAAGCTTGATGCTACTGAACAAGATTTATCAAGAATTGAAGATTTGTTATTTGAAATAAATAATCAATTAAAGACTGTAGAAAATCAGGCTAGAAAAGCAGAAAAATATTATGAGATAAAAAAAGAATATAAAGAAATTGCAATTGAGTTAGCAAAAGCAAGTTTACAAGGTTTCAATTTAACTTATAAAACGCTTACAGATCAACAAGAACTAGAAACTAATAAAAAAGTTCAATTAGAAGCAGAAATTGCAACAGATGAAGCTGCAATTGAAAATGAAAAGGTAAGTTTTATTGAGAAAGAAAAAGAGTTGCAAAGTATGCAACATAATTTCAATGAATTGGTACAGAATTTACGAACAAAAGAAAATGAGAAAAATTTAGCCACTCAAAAACTTCAGTATTTAAAAGAAAAAGAAAATAGTTTAAAAGATTTTTTAGCGAAGGCTGATGGTCAATTAAAAGGTATTACAGATTCTATTGAATTTAGTACACAACAACTAACAGAAGAAGAAACTAAATTAAAAGAGTTTCAAGAAGTTGCAGATGCTGTAAAAACTCAAGCAGAAGAAACTAAAAAAGTTTTAGATGAAAAGAAAACTAATGTTGAAAAAAGTAGAAGTGAACATCAACAAATTTTAAGAGTACAATTTGATGCTGAAAAGAAAGTTGCAGTTGCTGATATTTCTATCCAAAATATTCAACGATCTTCTCAACAATTAGTTGATGAAAATATACAAAGAGAACAGCAATTGCAGCAGCTAAATCTTGAATTGGTAGAAAAAGAAAATACCCTTTCTAGTAAAAAAATAGATTTAGAACAATTACAAACTCATCATCAACAAACCAAAGAACAAATTTTAGAAACGCAAGCAACTCTTGAAGTTTTACGTGCAGAACTTGCTGAAGAAAATAGAAAATTTGATTCAAAAAAGAATGAAAGAGATTTATTAAAAAGTATGGTCGACAGGATGGAAGGCTATCCAGAAAGTGTAAAATTTTTGCATAATAACATTGGCTGGAACTACACTGCTCCAATACTTTCAGACATTATTTATGTAAAACCAGAATATAGAGCTGCTGTAGAAAATGTATTAGAACCCTACTTAAATTATTATGTAGTTAACAATTTGCAAGAAGGTTTACAAGCAGTGCATTTATTAGATAATAATAAAAAAGGCAAAGCCAACTTTTTTATTTTAGATGCTGTTTCAAAACATTTTTCAAATCAAAATAATCATCAACCCAACGACACTATAAAAGCACTAGATGTTATTGAGATTGAAGAAAAATATAATGTACTTGCACAACATTTATTAAGCAATGTATTTATTGCAGAAAATGAAGATGCTTTACAAAATAGTAATGGTGCAATTGTTCTTGAAAAAAATGGTAAATATGTTAAAGGAAAATACACCTTAACTGGTGGAAGTGTTGGCTTATTTGAAGGAAAAAAAATTGGTAGAGCAAAAAATTTAGAAAAACTTTCTGAAGAAATAACTTCTTTAGAATCAGTTGTAAACTTGCTTAAAGTTGGTATTCAAAGTAAACACAATGAAGTAATAGTCTTCAATGAACAGTTGAAAGAAAATGTAATTAAACAAACTGAACAAGAAATTAATGTTTTAACTAACCAAACATTTTCATTAAAAAATAAAATTGAAAATTTTCAGCTTTCACAAACTAATGCACACAACAAGATTAAAGAATTCAATGAAAAATTAACATTAGAACAAAATTCTATCACTTCAACAAGAGAAGAATTAGAATTGCTTAATGTTCAATTATCAGAATCTGCACAAAATGCAAAAATAATTGAAGTGGAGTTTATAAATACAGAACAAGAATACAATTCCGTTTCTTATCTCTTCAATCAAAAAAATATTGAGCTTACTAAGCAACAGAGCAAAATAAACTCAAATAAATTGGAACTAAATTTTAAAGAAGAACAATTTAAAAATTTAAATGATCAAATAGAAATAAATACTAGTCAATTAACTGAATCTATTGCTACGATTGAAGAAAGTACTAAATTTTTAGAAACTTGTACTGCTTTGTTATTTACATTGTTGAAAAATAAAGAAGAGGAAGAAAAGAAATTAAATGAAGCTGATCAATCCTATTACAACTTTAGAAATACACTTCAAGAAAAAGAAAGTATAATTCGTTTAAAAATAAAAAGCAAAGATTTAATTGAGCATCTTTTAAGTGAAATTAAAGATCAATTAAACGATTTAAAACTTCAACTTGCAGGTTCAAAAGAAAGATTACAAGTTGAATTTAGAATAAATATTGATGATATAATTGATGAAGATAGAAAAACTGATAGCTCATTAGAAGACCTTCAAACTAGTAGTGATAAAATGAGAAAACGTTTGGAAAATATGGGAGAGATAAATCCTACTGCCATAGAAGCATACCAGGAAATGAAAAAGCGTTATGAGTTTATATTAGACCAAAAGAATGATTTAGTAAGTGCAAAAGAAAGTTTAATGCAAACTATTCAGGAAGTTGAAGCAACTGCCAATCAACAATTTTTAGAAACATTTAATAAAGTAAGAGAGAATTTTCAAAAAGTATTTAAAGCTTTATTTACAGAAGAAGATACTGCAGATATGATTTTAGAAAATCCAGACAATCTTGCTGAAACTGGAATTGATATTGTTGCTAAACCAAAGGGCAAACGTCCTTCTTCCATAACACAATTAAGTGGTGGTGAAAAAACTTTAACTGCAACAGCTTTATTATTTGCCATCTATTTAATTAAGCCAGCACCATTCTGTATTTTAGATGAAGTTGATGCTCCTTTAGATGATGCTAATGTTGGCAAATTCACTCAAATGATTAAACAATTTAGTGAGAATTCTCAATTCATAATTGTTACACATAACAAACAAACCATGGGTGCTGTAGATGTTATTTATGGTGTAACCATGCAAGAACCTGGAGTAAGTAAATTGGTTCCAGTTGATTTTAGGAGTTTGAATTAATTTATATATTAGAAAATTAAAAAAACAGTAAGTCAGCCTTACTGCTTTTTTTTGCAAAAAAAATGCTACAGAAAACTGTAGCATTTGAAATGTATATTTCTATTGGTTTAACGATAGGCTACTAAACGGAAATTCGTAACATTGGTAGTTGTGTTAGTCCAATAAACTTTAAAATGAGTAGCACAATCACTAAGTCCCACTGGGCTTCCTTGAGCATTTAATCCAAATACAACTTGAACAGTTTGTGCTCCTACAGTATGAGCAACTAAACCTGCCGTTGGTCTCCAAACTTTACAATGGGTATTGGCTTTTATTGAACTCGTATACACTGTTTGATAACTATGTCCAAATCTTGTGGTACCCCAAGCTGCAGTATTAATTTTTCCATTTATAGTAGTATCACCCGAAACTTCGAAATTATACTTGTTAGGATTTACTGTAAATGACACGGTTTTATTTTTTGCAACATTCCAAACTGCAGTTTTAGAACCTGAACTATCAGTAAATGTG
>JAYVBS010000333.1:0-2138 GCA_043750315.1 Chitinophagaceae bacterium | reverse complement strand
TATGTAGATATTTCTGCTCCAGGTGGTGATTTTAGTGCAGGTGCAAGTTCACAAGTTTTAAGTACTACTTTTTATAGTGGTTATGCAGGTGATCATGGAACATCTATGTCTTGCCCACAAGTAGCAGGTGTTGCTGCTTTAGTTGCTTCAAAACTTGTAGGTATAGCCTCTGCAGCTGATGTGAGAGAAATTTTGTTATCTACAACAGATAACATTGATTCTTTAAATACCAATTTTAAAGGGTTATTAGGAACTGGCAGATTGAATGCCTTTAAAGCTTTGCAAAAAGCTGTGGATTATAAAAACAATTACATCACACCAGCATTAGATTCATTTAAAGCCATAAAAAATTGTAATCATATAAACTTACAATGGAAACAAAATTTAAATAATGATTCAGTTATCATTGCTTATAGTAATACAAATGATATCAGTACTCCAATCAATGGAAATAGTTATCAACTCAACGATAAAATTGGCAATGGAAAAGTAATTTATAAAGGCAAAGGAAATAATTATCTTTTTATTAAAAATGATGATAGTTTGTACTTTTTTAAAATTTGGAGTAAAACAAATAATCATCAATATTCTTTAAGTAGAGCTGCAGAAGTTGTGGATTTGGTTACTTTAAATGAGAGTGGGGCTATAAAAGAAAACTTTAATTATCCTCCTTATTTTCCAACACAATCTTGGAATGTAATTAATGCAGACAATGATTTAAGTTGGTATCATACAGCTGGAGATACTGCAAATACTGGTGCTGGAGATTTATATAGTATGTGCATGTATAATTATCAATACAATACTTTATTGGGTGCTGTAGATTATTTAACTAGTCCTGTTTATAGAGTTCAAAATTCAGATTCTTTGAAATTTAGTTTTTGGTATGCCTATCAATATCGAAACACAGGAAATACAATTGCAGACAGTTTAGAATTATTGATTTCTACAGATTGTGGTTTAACATATTCAAGTCTTTGGAAAAAAGGAGGAATGAATTTAGCAACAGTTACAAGTACTGTTGATACAGCATTTTATCCATATGGAATATCAAAATGGAAACAACAAATAATAGATTTAAATTCTTATAAAAATTTCGAAAAAATAAGATTTGCCTTTAAGTCTGTAAATGGTAAAGGGAATAATATTTTTATAGATAATATTGTTTTAGATAAGAGATATAAACTTGATGCAGAGATTGTAGCTATAAATGAGCCTAATCTTCCTTCCTGCAGTAATTCTATTACCCCTGAAATAGTAGTAAGAAATAATGGGAATAATGATATTACAAACATTAAATTTCAAGTAGATATTGATAAACAAAATTCTTCAACAATAAATTGGAATGGATTAATTAAAAAAGAAGAAACAAAAACTATTGTTCTAAATTCTTTAACCTCATCAGAAGGTCTACATCAAATTAATTTAAAGATTCTTTCTGCAAATAACATTCAAGACGATTTTAATCAAAATAATTCTGCATCTAAATTTTTTATTATAAAATCAATTGATCAATTGCCAGTAAGTCTTTCATTTGAAGAGAATAATTTTCCAACCAATAACTGGTACATTCAACAAAGCCCTCAAGATGATATTACTTGGACAAAATCAAACTTATTTGGTAAGGGTAGTAGTTCTAGTTTAGTAATGAAAAATTATTTATATAATGATAAAGGCAATACTGATGATTTTATCTCACCTATTTATACCGTAGATAAAAATATGGATAGTACATTTTTAATTTTTGATTATGCACATGCTACAAGATTGCATCCAGATAGTTTAAAATATAAATTTGATACACTAGAAATTGCTATGTCGAAAGATTGTGGTGTAAGTTGGAATGTAATTTGGAGAAAAGGAGGCAAAGATTTGCAAACCATCAATCAAACTACAACTTACGAAAAAGAATATTTTCCGAATCAAACAGAATGGAAGACAGATTCCTCATTTCTTTCAAATAGATTTAAAATAGGAGATCAAACACAATTTAGTTTCAGAAATATCAATCATTTTGGGAATAATATTTATATCGATAATATTAGAATTTACACAAAATATCTTGCACCAGATACAAAAATTAATGGTTTTGCTATTTATCCAAATCCATTTAAAAATAATTTAAATATTCAACATTT
>JAYVBS010000332.1:0-2139 GCA_043750315.1 Chitinophagaceae bacterium | reverse complement strand
GCTAAATTGCAATTGGCAGATCCATTATTTGGAGCATAAACACCTGGAGTTGTAGGAAATGTAGCACCCCCTCCACAATTAGCACAAAGGCTTTGGTATATTATACCATCCTGATCAAATCTACTTGTACCACCATCAACATGTTCACCAGTTGCACCACCAGTTTGACCAAAGTAATCACCATATAAAATACTTTTAGCATCTCTTTCAATACATAAAAAATAAAAATCACTATTATCTGTAGTTTTTTGTAAAGCATTAGCAGTTATTGGCAGGCCATTAGTTCCACTATTTTGATAACTATACCCAACATTAATTTCTCCTCCCCAACCTGATAGATAAACGTTTTGGCATCTATCCACTAAAAAAGCTGTTGGAGAGATATTTGGTGCTGGTGAATTTGTACCAATTGTTGTTGAATAAACAAATCCACTTAAATTCTGGTTAAGCTTTGCAATAAATTGTTTCCCAAATGGTTGATTATAAATTGCATTTTGAATTGGCCAAGTTCCTGTGGTGGTTCCCATGATGTATGGAAACCCATTTCTATCGAATTGAATACCATAAATATTTTCTGCACCAGCTGTTCCAAAATAAGACGATTTAATGATTGCTGTTGCAGTTGAATTTAGTTGAACAACAAAACCATCGCAATCTCCACCTTGAAAAGTTGCTTGATAGGATAAGAATTTATTTCCAGGAAAATCAGTGCTAGCAGTTCCTCCAGCAATATAGATGTCTTTTGTAGTAGGATGAATGGATAAAACGAATGCAGCATCATCATTATCACCACCTAAATAACTTGAGTTAATAATTGTAGATAAATCTGAATTTGCTCTAATAAAAACAGCATCTTGTTTTCTCGACATTAAAGATAATATTCCTCCATTTTGTATTTGCCAAGCATTTAAAGTTGTAGGAAAGTTAGTAGATTGTGTGCATGATGCTAATAAAACATTACCAGCATCATCTAATATTACTTCACTTCTGGCATCGTCTCCATAATTTCTGTTTAATGATAAAGTACCTAATGGATTATTAGCATATTTTGCTTTGATATTCATCCCATCTTCACCAGTGCCTCCAATTTTTCTTGAGGCAATAATATTACCTAAGCTATTTAATTTTGTTAAGATAATATCTCTTAACCCACATGGACCAAAATTGGGCTGAGTTGTAGGATAATTAGTAGAATTTGTTCTTCCAGCAATAAACAAATCACCATTATTATTTACAATTATACTATGTGGCTGATCATTCCCTAAACTTCCACCAATATATGTAGCATATAATCTTGCTGTTCCCAGTGAATTAAATTTAATAATTCCCATATCATAAATATTCCCATCATCAGAATTTACTCCACCTTGAAATGTAGACCCATTATTTACTGGAAACCCTGCACCAAAAACAATTCCACCAGCATAAAAATTACCAAATTTATCGTATGTTGCTGTAAATCCCCAATTATCTGCAACACTACCTGTAAAAGTTGCAAACACTTTTATTGGATCGATGATTAAAGGAATGGATGTATTGTATTTCTCTACATCAAATGCAACAACATTACCTTTTTGTTTAAACGAACAATTTATTGGTTTTCTCCCTTCAAAAGAAGGCTGAAAAGTATAAGGTGCTAATTCTTTTTCTTCAGCAACAGAAGTTTTAATAATTAGATTTCCTTGTTTTAGTTTGATATCATCTGCCCCATCAAATATCATAGCAATTTGATTTGGGTTTCCTCCTGGTTGAACTATGATATCATATTTTAATTTCCCATTTTCGGTGAAATAACGAACATCAATATTTGGATAAATATTTTTATAAGTTACTGTCTGAAATATTTTGCAGCCACTTGCCCATTTTGAAGGATCGTTATCTATGAAATAATTGTTGTAAGTTTCTTGAGGTTTTTCTGAAATAATTTGTGGATTCGGATTTGCATTTAAAAAACTCATTTCATATACATGTGAACGTAAATCAAGTTTTTGTCGTTGCAAATTATTTTGAATTTCTTTTTTGTTTGTGGCATGATAATATTCATGAATTGCTTTTAAATCATCTGTATTCTGTTGTAACATTCTATAACCCCCATCAGGTTTTAAGGCAATTGCTCCAGCATTTAAATTTCCTTTGAAA
>JAYVBS010000331.1:0-2147 GCA_043750315.1 Chitinophagaceae bacterium | reverse complement strand
CTTGTGCCAATCTTCCAAACCTACCACGTTTTTCAAAATGGCTATCAAAAATTACATTATCCATAAATCCTAAACCTGTTGTAATTTTTACTTCACCTTTTAAATGTGCTTTAGTAGCATTGCCTTCATAAATCATAGTGTTACTCATTGCCATTGCACCAGCACTTGTTCCTGCAATTATAAAACCACTTTCATTGTTGTATCTTTCTTTAATAGTTTTTAAAAATTCAGTTCCACCATAAATTGCGGTTAAGCGTAATTGATTGCCACCACTAAACATTACAACATCACAAACCTTAATACGGTCTAAATAATTTTTATTATTTGCATCTTCTCTATTTCTAATATGCATTACACCAATATTGTTACAACCTATTTTAGAAAATGCATCTAAATAGTTTTCACCAACTTCATATGGTATGGTAGAAGCTGTTGTAATAATTTCGATTTTTGCATTTACACCACCAGCTTCTTCAGTAATTTTACTTAAAATTCCAAGTTCAAAAAAATTCAAATTATTTCTAAGAATTTCCCCTTTTTCCAAATCAGTGCCCTTATCCTCGGCACCACCAATTGCTATCAACTTTCCCTTTGGTAACATCATAAAATTTTATATGGTTCAACAAAAATAAGGGGTTGAGTTTTATTGATTTTCTCATTTCAGCTATAATGTTTTAAATTTTAATTTATAAAATTTCATTTATTCTCTTTAAAACATGAATACTATCTTTGCTTTAATATTCAAAAATGACACCTTCAGTTAAAATATTTTCAGGTACCGGTTCTCAACAATTAGCAGAAAAAATTGCAAAAAGTTTTGGTGCAAGGCTTGGGAAGGTTAATATTCAAAAGTTTAGTGATGGAGAAATACAGCCTGTTTTTTTAGAAAGCATCCGTGGCGATTATGTTTTTTTAGTTCAAAGCACTTATTCTCCTGCAGAAAATTTAATGGAATTATTATTGATGATAGATGCAGCTAAAAGAGCCAGTGCATATAAAATTGTTGCAGTAATTCCATATTATGGTTATGCTAGGCAAGATAGAAAAGATAAACCTCGTGTAGCAATTGGCAGTAGATTAATTTGTAGTTTATTAGAATCTGCAGGAGCAAATAGAGTAATTACAATGGATTTACACGCACCACAAATACAAGCTTTTTTTGAAGTTCCTGTAGATCATCTTGATAGTTCGGCAATTTTTATACCTTATATTGAAAGTTTAAAATTAAATAATTTGTGTTTTGCTGCACCCGATGTTGGAAGCTCAAATCGTGTTCGTGAATTTGCCAGCTACTTTAATGCACCCATGGTAATTTGTGATAAACATCGTAAACGTGCTAATGAAATTTCAAGTATGGTTGTAATTGGTGATGTTGAAGGCCAAGATGTTGTTTTGATAGATGATATTTGTGATACAGGAGGCACTTTAGCAAAAAGTGCAGCCTTGCTTATAGAAAAAGGTGCTGTCAGTGTAAGAGCATTTTGTACACACCCAGTTTTAAGTGGTAAAGCCTATGAAAATATTGATAACAGTGTATTAGAAGAATTAGTTGTTTGTGATACAATTCCACTAAAACAACAATCAAAAAAAATAAAAATAGTTTCAGTTGCTGATTTATTTGCAATAGCTATAAGAAATGCTGCAGAAAATAAAAGTATTACCAGTTTGTTTGTACATAGTCAGTTAAAAAGATAATTCATCTAATTTGAACTTAACCATACATACAAAAAATCTTGTAAAAATTTACAAAAATAGAACTGTTGTTAACCAAGTTTCTATTGAAGTTAAACAAGGAGAAATAGTTGGTTTATTAGGCCCAAATGGAGCAGGAAAAACCACTTCTTTTTATATGGTTGTGGGATTGATAAGACCAGATAATGGAACCGTTTTTTTGAATGATGAAGATATTACTAAACTACCAATGTATAAAAGAGCTCAAATGGGGATTGGATATTTACCACAAGAGCCTAGTGTGTTTAGAAAACTTTCGGTAGAAGATAATATTCTGGCAGTTTTAGAAATGACCAAATTATCTAAACAAGAACGTTATGAAAAACTCGAAAGATTATTAGATGAATTCAATTTGCAAACAGTAAGAAAAAATAATGGAGATAGTTTAAGTGGTGGAGAAAGGCGTAGAACTGAGA
>JAYVBS010000330.1:0-11631 GCA_043750315.1 Chitinophagaceae bacterium | reverse complement strand
ATAAATAATTCTGATGGATTAGGATTATATGGTTTAGGATTATCATCAAACATTGCAGATAATTCTGGAATTTTAAGATATGTAAGAATTGAATATGCGGGATATGCATTTTTACCAGATAAAGAAATTAATGGTTTAACATTGGGTGGAGTGGGTAATCAAACTATTATCGATAATGTTCAAGTTTCATTTGCTAATGATGATAGTTTTGAATGGTTTGGAGGTACAGTAAATTGTACACATTTAATTTCTTATAGAACTTTAGATGACGATTTTGATACTGATAATGGTTATAGTGGTAAAGTACAATTTGGTATCGTATTAAGAGATAGTAGTATTGCTGATATTTCGAAAAGTGAAGCTTTTGAGAGTGACAATGATGCCAATGGTTCTGATAGAAAAACTTTTGTAACAGCAATTGGAACAAGTGTTGTACCAGTTAAAACAAATGCAATATTTAGTAACATAACTGCAGTTGGTCCTAAAGCAACTGCAACTTCAATAGGTAGTAGTTTATTTTTAGCTGGGGCACAATTACGCAGAAATTCTGAACAAAGTATTGTAAATTCTATTTTTATAGGTTGGAATGGAGGATCTGTTAATGCAATTTTAATTGATGGGTCTAAAGGAATACCAACAGATTTGAATTTAGAACCTAATGGTGGTTTAACTTTTAGAAATAATATTATCGCTGGTGCAAGTACAAATGCAGTTTCTTATGCAGTCAATAGTACTGCTCCAACTGGTGCTACAAAAGCATCTATAACAGCTTGGGTAAATACCACAATATATGCTAATACAATGTTGAATGCTAATGCAGGTGTAAACTTAATAGCCCCGTTTAATTATTCAAATCCTGATTTTAACCCTGCAAATGCTAGTTCTCCAGCAGCTTCTGGTGCTGCATTTGCAATTTCTAAATTATCAACTGGCTTTACAAACGTAACTTATAGAGGTGCTTGTAATGTAGGTGATATTTGGTGGAAAGGCTGGACCAAATTTTCTCAGCAATAGTAGTTAGTTTTTCATACTTCAATAGCCACTTTTTTAAAAGTGGCTATTGTTTTTAATTTTAATTATGAAACTAAAATATATTTTATTTATCACCATAATATTTTGTATTATTTCAATGGTTGGATGTTTAGAACAACAACAAAAAGAAAAATCATGTGTTGCAGAAAACATTTCTAAACTAGAAAATTCTACAACAAGTGAATCAATTTCACAAGGTGAAATTATACAACAAATTGATTGTTTAGAAAAACTATTTAATAATGACAATTATTATTTCATTGAAAATAGAGATACTCAATTTGTATATTTTACTAGAATAAATAAAGAAAATATTTTTACACATTTTTATCAAATGAAAAATGGAGATTCTACTCAATTAAAAATAGAATCCATTCATCAAAATCAGAATAACATAGAATGGGTTTGGCAAGGTAAAAAAATATTTTTAGATTCTGTTTCTAATGAAACAGCAAGATGGAAATATGATTTAAACGGTAGCGATAATCTAGAATTTAACAAGAATTCAGAGGGTCAAATTTCAGTTAAAAAGAAAAATAATAAAAGTTTAAGACTATTTAAAATTCCACAAATTAGTTTGTTTTTATCTCGCAGTTGGTACGATAATAAAAAGGGTACCCACTTAGCTTTTGATACAAGCAATTTTACTATAAAACTGTAAGTATTGTATTTGACTTTTTTCAGAGATATTGTTTTGTGATCATATAACACTTTTTTAGAAGCAAGTTTTATATAGCCAGCTCCCGTGTCTAAATGCTCTTGAATGATCTGTGTTTTGAAGTCACAGTTGAAACCTGAGCAAGAAGAAATGGCTAAAACCACTTTAGACAAACTCACTCAAAAGGGTTTTGTTTTTAAATATCATACACATACTTATAGAAACAAAAAAGAGCAAACCTATTTTTTTTGTTATGATTATGGCTATTTACCTTTAGGCGAAAATTGGTTTTTGGTAGTGAGAAGAAAGGAAGAATAAAAAATAAAAACTGTTGGTGAAGAACACTAACAATGGTGTAAGAGAAAAAAGTTTTAAACACAGCCTATTTTCGAATAATGTGTAGCCCCACTTATATCTCCAATGCCTTATTTTCTTCTTTAATTCTTACCCACAACATTATTGTATTGAGAATTGTAAAAACAATCGCCGTAAAATATAAGTGAAATGCTAAAGGGATAATAGCAATTTCCCCAATCACCACCAAGTAATTGGGGTGTTTGAAGTATTGATAAGGTCCTTTTTTTATTAAGCGAATATTAGAGATACGATAAATTTTCGTGTTCCAGAATTTACCGAGTGATAAAATAATCCACGCTTTAAATACTAGCAATGCACAATATAAAATAATTAAGTATAAATTATAACTAGGATTTAGTTGATTATGATATTCTATAATTAATGAAAAAAAGAATAGTGTATGTAGCACAACAATAAACGGATAATGTTTTTTACCGTATTCAATGGCTCCGTTTTGTAATAACCATTGTTCATTGCTTTTAGAAAGCAATAATTCTGCAATTCGCAGAAGAATAATAAATGAAATAAAAAGAATAAAAATCATATTAGCAAGTATTCATTTCAAGTAAAACCATTTCACTGGAAAAACCAGGCCCTAAAGCTACCATTAATCCATAGCCATTTTCAAATCCTTCCCTATAAAATTTTTCGAGTACATATAAAACAGTTGGACTTGACATATTACCGTTCTCTTTCATCACTTCTCTTGTGTTTTTCAAAAAGTCACCCTCAACTTGCAGAGAATCAGTATAAGCAGTTAATACTTTCTTGCCTCCAGGGTGAAAAATAAAATTCTTAATATCGCTAAGCACCAAATTATTTTTCGTTAAAAAAGAGGTAATATCGGCATTAATATTATTCGTAATAAGTGTTGGAATATCTTGAGAAAACAAAACCTTAAAACCTTTATCAAGAAACTCCCAACCCATTACATCTAATGAATGATAATATATTTTACTTTGTGTAGCAAGATAAGAGATGTTATGTTTTATTGTATCTGAATAATTATTACCAGCAATTATGCAGGCGGCAATCCCATCGGCAAATAAACTTGATCCTATAAAATTGCTTTTGCTATAATCATTTCGTAAAAAAGTTAATGAACATAATTCAGCGGCTACAAGCAACACTATGGCATCAGGATTTGCTTTAGCTAAAGCACAAGCTTTTGAAAAACCCGAAACACCGCCAGCACAACCCAAACCAAAAACAGGAAGGCGACTGATATTCTGATTCAGTTTCAGTTCATTAATAATAATAGCATCTAAACTTGGAGTAGCTAACCCAGTGGTAGAAACAAAAATAATATCGGTAATGGCTTCTTTTTCGATTTTTGCAGAAGCAATACATACTTCAATTGCCTTCACTGCATATTCAAGCGTGAGTCGGATATATTCGGCATTCTGTTCTTGAAAACTATGCACTAAAGCATAATAATCTAAAGGCTTACAAAAATTCCTTGTCTTTATTTCAGTATTATCGAAAGCACTTAACATTCTTTCCACTTGCGGAAATGACGGAGCAAATAAATCCCTAGCATATTTTTTTACTTCCTGCTGATCCGCTTTGAAAGGGAAGTCAATTTTAGATATTGCTATTAATGAAGGCATAATTTTATCTAGAATTCATTAGCAGAGCTTGTTTATTTTCATTTCTAATAATTTCTTTTACAAAGATTGGGGCTTTAAATTAATAATTGTGAATAAGGTTTCGTAACATCAGTTAGTAATTAAATGTTGTACCTACTCCAAAACCCATATCACTATCGTAGTGGGTGCGAATGCCAATATTTTTTCCGAGTATATATTTTAGGTCTATCATATATTCTTTGTCGGTATTATACATTAAACTTGCTCTTATTCTTTTTGAAATTGGTATATCTTTTCTTTCGAGTTGCAGCCTTACAATTCCATCGCTAAAAATTTCTGATTGAAACATTACTAACATTGGTAGTGTATAGTTTACTCCTATACTTATAACTGCTCTATTGTCTTTGGTGTTGGTTTGCCCAAATAGATTTTTTTCTTGTTCGTCTATGCCCATTTTTCTATATCTCCAATCGAAACCAACAAATGGCATTAGCCATTGCATTTTGCCAATGTATTTTCCGATATGTGTTTCAGTTTCGTAGCCATGCATATCGTTATAACCTAAACGCCATTCTGTACCAATGCTCCAACGTGTGCTTTGATACATTGCTTCTCCATCGTTTCCATTGGATGCAAAATCGTTTTCTGCCATAAAATGAAATCTTCTATCATCTGCAAACAATTTTCGTTTTGCCAATTTAGGATTTGGGATTAATGGATTTGGTGCTTGGTTTTGATATGTAAAAACTCTGCCCATTCCACTCATCATATGATATAAAATGTGGCAATGAAAAAACCAATCTCCATCTACGTTGGCATTAAATTCTAAAGTATCAGTTTCCATTGGCATAATGTCAACAATGTTTTTAAGTGGTGCATTTTCGCCTTGTCCGTTTAGTAAACGAAAATCGTGTCCGTGTAAGTGCATTGGATGCCTCATCATTGAACCATTAAAAATTATCATTCGTACATTTTCGCCTTTTTTTATTAATATTTTATCGGTTTCACTTACTACCTTATTATTTAAACTCCAAACGTAACGATTCATATTTCCTGTGAGTTCAAACTTTAAAAGCCTCACCCCCTGCCCCTCTCCAAAAGAGAGGGGTGTAGGAAGTGTTGTGTTAGTTGTAGATTTTAACATTGCATAATTGAGGGTAACAATATCTGAAAGTGCATTTGCATTGTATTGTTCTGCACCCATTTTCATACCTCCCATTTTATCATCACCCATTTTCATATTGCCCATTTTGCTATCTTTTTCCTTTTTCACATCTCCAGTAATTTCAGGATACATTACCACATTCATATCCATTTGGTTTAGGCTCATACTCATTCCCATATCGTCAAGGTCGCCATTCATTTTCATCATTCCATTCATCATTTTCATTCCCTCGAAATACTTTAGTTTGGGTAATGGATTGGCTAATTGTATGCGACCTTTGCCAAGATATAATGATGCTGATTTTGTTCTGTCTTCGCTTGTTGCTAAAAACTCGTAAGCCTTGCCACTGTTGGGGATGGTAACAATTATATCGTAGGTTTCGGAAACTGCTATGAGTAATCTATCTACTTCTACAGGCTCAACATCGTTGCCATCGTTGGCAACTACTGTCATTTTTCCTGCTGCATAATTGAGCCAAAAATATGTGGATGCTCCACCGTTAGAAATGCGTAATCTTATTTTGTCTCCAGCATTGAAATGTTGGGCAAAGAATTCGTTTTGTCCATTGATAAGAAACTTATCGTAATAAACATCGCTTACGTCCATTGCTGTCATTCGTTTCCATTCATTTTTTATTTTGGTTTTAAAGTAACCTTGTTTTATGGCTTCTGCATAGCTTTGAGTTGTACCTTTTTTTATGGCAAACCAATCTGTTGCATTGTGCAACATTCTATGAACATTCTCTGGATTATAGTCTGTCCATTCGCTTAAAACCATTGGTATTGTTGGCAAATCGTCAATACCTTTTCTAAATGTTTTGTCATTGTTTCTTTTAAGCATTATGAAACTTCCATACATTCCTATTTGCTCTTGCAAACCTGTGTGTGAATGATACCAATGTGTGCCGTGTTGAATGATTGGGAACTTATACAAATGTGTTGTGTGTGGCTCGATTGGCATTTGTGTAAGGTTGGGAACTCCGTCTTCTTTATTGGGTAACATTAAGCCGTGCCAATGTAAAGATGTTGTTTCGTTTAATTCGTTATGCACATAAATTTCGGCTGTGTCGCCTTCTGTGAAAGTGAGTGTAGGCATAGGTATTTGCCCATTTACTGCTATTGCTCGTTTTAGTTTTCCTGTGAAATTTACAGTTGTATCACGAATGTATAAATTGTAGCGAACTGTGTGTGGTGGCGTATTATTTACTATAGTTTTTACAGCATTTGTATTTGCTTTTGGCATAGGCATATTGCTCATATCATCCATAGGCATATCCATATTTTTTTTCTTGACTGTATCTTTTGCCATAGGCATTGCATTATGATTATGTGTTGATGATGGCTTTGTTTTTTTAGGTGTCATATCCATACCTTTCATATCCTGTGCTTTTGTAAAAGGGACAAGTATGGTTTGTGCTGAGAATATGCATGCCACCATTAATAAAGTTTTTTTATGAATCATTGGATTTAATTTTGAGGTGTTTTGTTTTTATTCCAAATTCGCTTTACTGTTGGTGATGATGTAAACCAAAGTAAGAAACCACTTAGAACAGTTAATAATCCTAATAATGAAAAAGCTCTTAACAGAAAAGTATTAATGTTATCTCTTCCATCGTAATCCATTGTGTGTGTCATCCATAAAAAGTCGAACCAACGCCAATCTCTATGTCTTACTGTTTGAAATGCACCATCGTTTGCAGATACATATGCTTTTACATTTTTTTGATGCTCGTAAGCAATTACATAAGCTGGCAATAATTTTTCTCTGTACTCGTGTTTTTTATCTACTTCAGTAATTAATTGTATATTTTTTACAACCATTTCTTTTGCCATATATTTCTTTGCAACACTTAATGCTTCTTGCTTGGTAATCCCATTTTTTTATAGTTCATTCTTTGCATTGTATAGTACTGTTTTATTTATCCAGTAAAATGGTTCACCTTCAATTTCTCTCAGCTCAATTGATTGAAGACTGACAGCAGGCTGCAGTTTTGCAGGGCTTATTAAATTGGTGAAGGCATCTATTTTTACTACTTTATTTTTAAACTGGTCGCCGTGTATTTCATCAATATTTGTTCAACTAAAATATAAGCCACTCAACGTCCACATTAAAAACTGGATACCAATAAACAAACCTAAGTATCTATGAACTTTTCTAATTCGTTTTGAGCTTTTACCTTTAAACATATTGGTTATATTTAAATTGTTTTAATCATTGTTTTGCAAAATATTTTTAATCCAATTGATCATCATTTCTTTTTGCTTTGCAGTAAGTATGGCGTTTTTGTGTAGCATGGTGTATGAACTTAACGGCATCTCATTTGCTTTAACCTGTTTAATAATTCTTTCTAATTTACTTTGTTGCTTACGGATGCTATAATTTCCCCACTCACTAAAGTTTAGATTTTTTTTTCCATTCTTTATATGATTTTCTACCAACATTCTTGCTGGCTGTATATTGTCGTACCATAAATAATTGCTGTTATTGCTATGGCAGTCGTAACAAGATGTTGCAAGTATTAAATTAATGCTATCGGGTACGTTATAAATTTTTGTAATATGTGTGAGCAAAACCTGCCCATTATCTGTATTTCGTGCAGGTTGATAAAACTGTATTGCTAAAAATATAATGCATCCCACAATCAATATCCTTTTAAATGCCTTTCTCATTTTAGAACTCTTTTTTCACAGAGCCACAACCAATCATTTTATTGCCGAAATATGGATTTTTTATTTCTTTAAATTCGCTAATCCAAATTGCTCCTTTGCCATCATCGTACATTGGGCAAAAATCCTGATATAGTTTTTGTGATGAACCAAAGGTTTTAATGAGGTCTGCAACATCTTTACTTAACAAAGCAAAATGTTCTCTTTGATGGTCTATTTTGGCTGCGTTAGCACCTATGTGTTCAGCGTGTTCCTTTGCATCTTCTGCTACATCCATATATGTTTTCATTTGCTCCTTAGATAAACTTTTCATATCTAATTTAGCAAATGCTGCCACAATTGCATTGCCTGCATTTGCTGCTTCTTTTCCATCATCTTTTATTAAAGCATTTTTTAGTTTTAGATAATTGGTTACAATTTCACCAATAGAAAAGTTTGAATTTTGTGCTATTGGTTTTGCAGTTTCTTTAACTGGCACTGTAAGCTCCATTCCACATTTTGAACATTTATCAGCTTTTTTTCCTATTACTTCTGGGTGCATAGAACAAGCATATAATTGCTCGACATTTGGTGTTGTTTGTGTGGCTTTTGCTGCATTAGAAGTTGTGTCTTTTGTAGTTTCTGTTTTTGTGTTGTTTGAGCTACAAGCTGTGAATACGAAAGCCATTGCTATGGCTGAAATGATTGTATTTTTCATTTGTTTTAAATTTATAATTGTGATGAATGATGTTGTTTTATTGACAACATTTTTTTGTAAATGATTTTTTGAAAAGCCATTTTAGGAATTTCATTTTTAAAGGTTTGTTTATTTTATCTCAAAGCATTTACTATAATAAAAACAGAGTTAAAACTATATTTACTTTCATTATAGTTGTGAAATTATTTTCGAGAAGAATTATGACTTACACTTATTTTCCATGCATCACCTTCCTTTTTTAATACAGATGTGCTAACACATTTTCTTTTAATTTCTTTGCTGTCTTTTAATGTTACAATTACATAGTTGTAAGTTTCAATTGCATAAGCCATATTTCCTTCTACAACCACATCAACTTTATAATCGCTGATAGTAAAAGACTTAAACTCTTTAAACTCTGGTGATAAGTGATGTTCTAAGTAATGTTCATAACTTCCTTCACTGCCCCCACTTTCAAAAATTTGCGAATTTGATGTAAACATTTTTTTTGTTCCTGATAAATCCATTTTTTGTAATGCATCATTATATTGTTTTAACACATTTTTTGCCGATTCAGAATCTGAATTTTGTGAAAATGCTATTGATGATACAAATAATAAAATAATAGATAGGAAATTTTTCATTTTTTTAAATTTATAATTGTGATGAATGATGTTGTTTTATTGACAACATTTTTTTGTGAATAATTTTTTGAAAAGCCATTTTAGAAATACATTTTAATATTGTTATTTAAACTGTTTTTGAGATTTTATCCATAGTTAAATGGTCTGTACCAAACTTGCAAATAGCATCGCAATTTGCCCTTAATTCTGAAAATAAAATATACTTAATGTTGATGTTTGTGTTTTTTATTACGGGACGTGAAAGCTGCATTATTACATCTTTTTCTCGGCTGTTGGGAATGATAATATAAAATACTTCGTCACCATCGGCAATGCTGAAATGCAAATCGGATAGCCGTAAAATTCCTGAATAAATACTGGTGCTTTTTTCTACTTCAAATGCTCCAATAATATTGTTTGTGCCTTTTTGAAACCACAACACATCTATTAATTTTATTGTGTTTTGAGTGTCTTTGTCGGTTGGTAACTGTGGAAATTGATTGAGCGAAATAAAAGAAAAACTGTTGCCGTTAAAAGCCTTGCTTTTATCGTTGCTTGCTGGGGTAACATCAAACCCCAATGCCACACCAATTTTTAATAAATGATATTGCATTTCGGTATGTAAGTTTTCTTCTTGCTTTTCCTCTTGTATTTCTTTTTGCCTTTTTTCTATACTTTTTTCAAACTTATTTCTTTCTGCTTCGCTTAAATATTCATCGCTACCAATCAACATTTTTTTTGTTCCTATTTCAAA
This sequence comes from Chitinophagaceae bacterium, assembly GCA_043750315.1. Taxonomy (GTDB): domain Bacteria; phylum Bacteroidota; class Bacteroidia; order Chitinophagales; family Chitinophagaceae; genus CAIVPM01. Next base: position 2,111 of record JAYVBS010000330.1, on the reverse strand, counting down.
ACACAAACCTGCTATTGCTCCCAAATCGTTTGAGAGTTCGGCTTTGTGTTTAGTGTTTGTTTCAATTAATACTTCTCTAATTTTTAGGTATTCGCTCCAACTACCTAATTTTTTTTTATCATTGAATAAAAAATTGAAACCATTTAAAATAGCTGTGTTGAAAGGGGGAAATAAAGTAGGGTGCAAATAATATAAAATACTTGCTACTGCTGGTCCCAATCCTTTTATTTTTAAAGCATCTAACCTTACTATTTCTTTTATAAGCTGTTCTTCTGTTTTTGCGTTGATACAGTTTTCGAGGAATTGCCCAAATGCAATTTTATTGTTTTGATTTTCGTAAATGTCAGGTATTCTTAATTTGGGTTTCCAGTAAAAAGGATGTGCAACGCCTACAAATACTTGCTTTTGTTCGGCAATACAATTTAACACAAACTCTAAACTACTACCTTTAAAATCGTTGGGAAATGTTTTATTTTTAATGTCCTCAACAACTTGCAATACACCTCTACGAATGGTACGAAATGCCTTTAAACGTTGGTCGTTATCTACAAACCAAGTATTATAAACACTTTGTGTATCAGTTTTGTATTGCTGTATTATTTGAGAAAAGTTTGTCATTGATTTAAAACATTTTTAAAAGCATTACTAAACTCATTGCAATCATTAAAGCATCTTCGATAATTGTTACTGTACTCATTGGTAAATTGAAAACTGCACCCAAACAAGCACATTGAATTTTTTGTTTATTAAGTACACTTTTAAGTACGCCAATAATGCTAATACTCATTACAACAAGTGTAATAATATTTGTGATAAAAGGATTAAAATTGATAACGTATGCAATGCCCAAAGCCAACTCAATAAAAGCATATAAATAAGCCCAAACTGGAATTTGTTTTGCAACAACATCGTACATTTTATAGCTTTCTGCAAAGCCTTTTAGGCTAAGCATTTTGAAAAAAGAAAATACCAAAAAGAACCCTGCCATAAAGTATTGCATAAAACCCATTAGCCCATTATTGTTTGTATAAAAACTAATTAAGCCACTTATTAAACTGATGTAAAAGAAGATTAATAAAATGGGTTTGTATGTTTCAATCCAAGACTTTGTTTGTTCTGCAATTTCATTATGTTGTGTTGCTGCTATTTGATATTTACTTGCTGCTCCACCTAATGCGTTTTGAAAATCTACTACTGCAATGTGTTTATCCATTGTTATAGTGGCTGTGTTTGTATCTTTTGAAACGGATACTGCTGTTACGTTTGGCAGCATTAGTAAATTGCTTTTTACTTTGGCTTCGCAACTGCCACAAGTCATTCCTGTTAATTGATATGTGTGTGTCATTGTTAAAGGAATTTGAAAAAAGTAGCGATAAGTTTAAATCATAGCTACTTTTTTAAAGTGAGTTATTGTTTAATTGTTTCTTGAACTTTACCACAGCTCAACATCATTGAACCATAGTAAGGATTTTTGATTGCAGCATCTTTGCTTAACCAATTTGCACCCTTACCTTCATTATACATTGGGCAATGGTCGTAGTAAACAGTTGTGTTTGCTTTAGCAACTTTTATTAACTCATACATACTTTTAGACAACGAAGAAAAATGGTCTCTTTGGTGTGCAATGTCTTTGCTTTCACTGATGTGTTGTGCGTTCAGTTTTAACTCGCTTTCTACTTTCATATATGCAACGTGATTATCGCCTAAGACCTCCATTTTTATTGCATTGATTGCTTTTAACAATGTTGCTGCTTTGGTGGCTGCAATGGTTGCATCGCTTTTTACTAAAGCATCTTTTAAATCGAAATAAGCATCGTACACAGTTTGTAAATTACTTGGTTTTGCATCATCCTTTTTTACTGTTGTTTCAGTAGTTGTTGTAGCTGCTGATGTGGTTTGTATTTTTATTTCTTTCTTATCTGGTCTATCGTATTGGCAACATCCTGCTAAATTGTTGTATGCTGCATCGGGTGCTGCAAAAACTGCATTGTCGTAGCCTGCTAATGCAATTCTTTTTAATACTTCGTTTAGTGTTATTGTTTTTGTGTTGTAAGTGATAGTTGCTTGTTTGGTTTCATCGTTCCAAACTGCTTTTGCTGTGCCTTTTTTGT
>JAYVBS010000329.1:0-2153 GCA_043750315.1 Chitinophagaceae bacterium | reverse complement strand
TGCTGATGTAAAGAAAGACATGGAGAGTGCATCACCAATGGATAGATTAGTTTGTGGTGATGTTGGTTTTGGAAAAACAGAAGTAGCAATTAGAGCAGCATTTAAAACTGTAGTTGATGGTAAACAAGCTGCAATTTTAGTTCCTACAACAATTTTAGCTTATCAACACTATCAAACTTTTACTGAAAGATTTAAAGATTTTCCTGTAACTATAGATTATATTAATCGCTTTAAATCATCCAAAGAAAAAAAGGCAACTCTTTTAAAATTACAAGAAGGTAAAGTTGATATTATTATTGGCACACATGGTTTATTGGGCAAGGACACTAAGTTTAAAAACTTAGGTTTAATGGTGATAGATGAAGAACAAAAATTTGGTGTTGCACATAAAGAAAAATTAAAATTGCTAAAAACTAATGTAGATAGTTTAACATTAACAGCAACACCCATACCAAGAACATTACAATTTAGTTTAATGGGTGCAAGAGATTTGAGTATCATCAATACTCCACCACCAAATCGTCAACCTATTCAAACAGAAGTTCAGGTTTTTAATATAGATTTTATTCGAGATGCTATTTATTATGAAACCTCAAGAGGTGGTCAGGTTTTCTTCATTCATAATCGTGTTAAAGGCTTGAGTGAAATGGCTGCAATGATTCAGGCTCAATGCCCCGACTTATCAATATCCTATGCACATGGACAAATGGAAGGTGATTTATTAGAAGAAAGAATTTTGGATTTTATTGATAAAAAATATGATGTATTAGTTTGTACAAACATTGTAGAAAGTGGTGTAGATATATCTAACGTAAACACTATCATTGTTAATAGTGCCCATCAGTTTGGATTAAGTGATTTACATCAGTTAAGAGGAAGAGTTGGGCGAAGTAATAAAAAAGCATTCTGTTATTTATTGGCTCCACCATTAGGAACCTTGCCAACTGATAGTAGAAAACGTTTACAAACTTTAGAACAATTTAGTGATTTAGGAAGTGGTTTTCAAATTGCCATGAGAGATTTAGATATTCGAGGAGCAGGGAATATGTTAGGTGGCGAACAAAGTGGTTTTATGGCTGATATTGGTTTTGAAACTTATCAGAAAATTTTGAATGAAGCTATAAGAGAATTAAAGAGAACAGATTTTAAAGAATTGTTTCAAGAAGAAATTTCTCAGCAAGATGATTTTGTTACAGATTGTACCATTGATACTGATTTAGAAATTCTAATTCCAGATAGTTATGTTGAAAGTATTACAGAAAGATTATCACTTTATACTCGTTTAGATAATTGTGAAAAAGAAGAAGAGCTGTTAGAATTTCATACAGAAATGTTGGACAGATTTGGACCCATTCCAAAAACTGTTGAAGATTTATTTACAACAGTTCGTTGCAGATGGCATGCAGTTAAACTTGGTTTTGAAAAAATGAGTTTAAAAACAGATACCATGCGATGTTACTTCATTAACAAAAATGATAGCCCTTATTTTGAAAGTGATTTATTTAAAAATATATTAAATTACTTACAAACAGCAACCAACAAAGCCCATTTAAAACAAGTGGCTAAGAACTTTTTACTAGTTGTTAACGATATTAAAGGCATGGAAGAAATGGAAGAGTTTTTAAGAAGAATAACTAATTCTGTATTACTTAAAGCTTAACTTCAACACATCAAAAATAATTTTATGAAAAAAATATTATTTATAGTTGTTGCTCTTGCAACTTGTCAGTTTGCTTATTCTCAAGGTTGTAGTGATGCAGGTTTTTGTTCTGTAGGTTCATTTGCATCTCATTCAAAAAATAGTTCTTCACAAAAAAATCAATCTTCTTTTAGATTAGGTTCAGCATTTGGTGTTGGGGAAGAAAGTTTAAATATTACAACTCCATATATTCAGTTTGATCAACAATTTAACGATTGGCAATTACAAATAAAAGCTACACATAATAGTGCTTCAAAAAACAATTATTCTGTTTCTGGTATTGGAGATTTATTTTTAGTTGGAACAAAGTCTATTAAAAATAAAAATGGTAGTAATCTACAAATAAATTTTGGTTTAAAATTTCCATTGGGTAATGAGGATGAAAAAAGTGCAGGCCAAAGTTTACCAATGGCATATCAAGCTACATTAGGCACTATAGATGCAATTGCTGGAA
>JAYVBS010000328.1:0-5033 GCA_043750315.1 Chitinophagaceae bacterium | reverse complement strand
ATGCTTATGAATTGTATAGTAAATTAGAGATAGATTTAAATAATGTAAATAAGAATAGTTTTCAGAGTATTAAAATGCTTCGCCCATTTGCTTTTATTTTAGATAACATAGACAGTGTTACAGATAAAAGTCCTTTTCTACCTGTTTTCATTACAGAAACTTTATCTGACGTGTATAGAACGTCAAATCCTGAAAAGCTGAGAGAGATTATTAAAGCAGCACAAACTCATGGAATAAAAAATGAAGGTATTCTTCAGTTTGTTGGTGGTGTAAATCAAAAAATAAATATCTATCAAGATTATATCAACTTATTAGGTAAAGAATTTATTAGTCCAATTAGTTCTGTTGGAGATAAATTTTATAATTACAAAGCAGCAGATACTCAAACTGTAAATGGACAAAAGTTTTTTCATCTTTTCTTCAATCCATTAAAAGATGGAGAAAATACTTTCAATGGGGAATGTTGGATTCATGGTGCATCTTGGGCAATTCAAAAAATCACCATCAACCTTTCACAAACTGCCGATGTAAATTTTGTAAACAGAATGAGTATTATTCAAGAGTTTTCTCAACTTGAAAATAAACAGTGGATTTTTTTGAAAGATAAAATAGTACTCGATGTTTCTCCATTCAAAAAAGGCAAATTCACATTCATTGCTCGTAAAACAGCCCAATACAAAAACATTCGAATGGATGCTGAAGAAGTAGAAAAAGAAATTGCAAAAAATAAAATTAAAGAAGAAGTAATTATTGATGAAAATGCAATTGAAAAAGACAAACAGTTTTGGGATAATAACAGGCACGAAGTTTTAAGTAAAAACGAAAAACAAATTTTTTGGATGATTGATACTTTAAAGCAAGTACCTGTTTTTAAAAGGTTAACTAATACCATAAACTTTATAGTTGATGGTCATAAAAAATTTGGAGCTATTGAAATTGGCCCATGGTTTAAATGGGTAAGTTATAACCAATTTGAAGGTTTAAGAACCCGATTCGATTTGGGCACTACAGATAAATTTAGCCCTAACTTAAGATTAAGTGGTTACTTAGCTTATGGTTTTAATGATGCAAAATTTAAAGGTAAAATTGGATTCAATTACCGTTTGCCAAATAAAACAGGCTGGACCATCAATGGCTCTTACCTTAATGATTTAGATAATGGTAGAATAAGATATTCTGAAGATGAAGCCACACAAGATAATGTGTTTAATCAAATTCTTCGCCGTAAAGGTATCCCTCAAAAGTTTTTAGGCTTCGAAGAATACAAAGGATTTATTGTCAAAGAGTGGCCTAGTAGATTTAGTATTTTAGCTAGTTTAGCTCGAAATACTTTTACTGGTTTTGTAGCTTTGCCGGGCACTTTAATTTTTAGCGAGAAAACAAATAAAGTCACCAATACTGAAGCCCTAATAAGATTTCGCTATGCCCCAGGTGAAAGAAAAATTACTACACACAGAAAAAATGTTAAAATAAAAAGTAATCAAGCAGTTTACGAATTACGTTTTGCAAATGGTTTAAAAGGAATGTTACAAGGTGAAAATAATTATTTTAAATATCATGTTTCAATAACACAAAAATTTAGAATTAAAAGATTTGGTCAAATTTCATATAATGTTTACATGGGTAAAGTGTATGGAGATAGTATTCCATTTATGATGTTAGAATTACATCCCGGTAATGAATTTTATACTTATAATACCAATGGATTTAACCTAATGAATAGGTTTGAATATTATAGCGATAAATTTATTGGCATTCAGGTAGAACATAATTTTGAGAAAAAGTTAATTAACCTAATTCCTTTTTTACGTAAAGCAAAAGTTCGTCAGTTCTGGAATTTTAAAGCAGTTTCTGGAGATATGAATAACTCTAACAGATTTTTCAATAGAACAGATTATGGAGAATACCAACTTAGAACTTTAAGAGGTAAAACTTACATTGAAGTTGGCACTGGTTTCGATAATCTATTTAAGTTTTTTAGAATAGATTTTGTTTGGAGAATAAATCCAACATTTAATACTCCAATTCGTCCTTCAGCACTTCAACCCATACAAAATTTTGGAGTTTTTGGAACGATGAAAATTCAATTTTAAAGCAACAACTAAAGAGTATTAATTCAATTAAAAAGATTATTTGTATTGAGATGTTAAGCCTTTAACCATATCAACCATTTTCTTAATACTATCATCATTTAAAATTCCTTTTTTAAATTCGGCTAACACTTCCGGCATTTTATTATTCATTTCTACTAAGAAATGTTCTTCGAAAGCTTTTACATTTTTAACAGCAACTTCTTTTAATAATCCGTGAGTACCCAAGTAAATAATAGCCACTTGCTTTTCTACACTCATTGGAGAATATTGTCCTTGCTTTAATATTTCTACGTTACGAGCACCTTTATCAATTACATTTTTTGTTGCAGCATCTAAATCTCCACCAAACTTAGAGAAAGCTTCTAATTCTCTAAATAATGCTTGGTCTAGTTTTAAAGTACCAGCCACTTTTTTCATTGATTTAATTTGTGCATTTCCACCAACACGACTAACAGAAATACCAACGTTAATTGCTGGGCGTATACCTGCATTAAATAAGTTACCTTCTAAGAAAATTTGTCCATCAGTAATAGATATTACGTTAGTTGGAATATATGCAGAAACGTCACCAGCTTGTGTTTCAATAATTGGTAAAGCAGTTAAGCTTCCACCACCTTTTACTAAATGTTTAATACTTTCTGGTAAATCGTTCATGTTTTTAGCTACATCATCATTTGCAATAATTTTTGCAGCTCTTTCTAATAAACGACTATGTAAATAGAATACATCACCAGGATATGCTTCACGACCTGGAGGGCGACGTAATAATAATGAAACCTCACGATAAGCAACAGCTTGTTTGCTTAAGTCATCAAAAATAATTAAAGCTGGTCTTCCTGTATCTCTAAAAAACTCACCAATTGCAGCACCAGCAAAAGGAGCATAGAATTGTTGAGGAGCAGGATCAGAAGCTGAAGCTGCAACTATAGTTGAATAAGCCATAGCACCATGATCTTCTAAAGTTTTCATTACACCTGCTATAGTACTTGCTTTTTGCCCAATACCAACATATATACAATACACTGGTTGGCCTGCATCAAAAAATTCTTTTTGATTAATAATCGTATCAACACAAATAGCCGTTTTACCAGTTTGTCTATCACCAATTACCAATTCTCTTTGTCCTCTACCAATAGGAATCATGGCATCAATAGCTTTGATACCAGTTTGTAATGGTTCTTTAACAGGCTCTCTATAAATTACCCCTGGAGCTTTACGTTCTAAAGGCATTTCATATAATTCGCCTTGTATTGGTCCTTTACCATCAATAGGTTCACCCAAAGTATTAATTACACGACCTGATAATCCTTCTCCTACTTTAATAGATGCAATTTGACCCGTACGTTTTACTTTAGAACCTTCTTTTATTGTTCCACTTTCGCCTAATAAAACTACACCCACATTATCTTCTTCAAGGTTTAATGCTATAGCTCTTACCCCATTTTCAAACTCTACAAGTTCACCACTACCTACATTGTTTAAACCATAAACTCGTGCAATACCATCTCCTACTTGTAATACAGTTCCTATTTCTTCTAAATCGGCACTTGCATTAAAATTGCCTAATTGCTGTTTTAAAATTGCTGATATTTCATCAGGTTTAATGTCTACCATATATCAATTATTAATTATTAAATTTTATCTTATTGCTCTTATGAATAAGTTTTTATCAAATTGCTTTTTTATATCTTTTAAATCTCTAAGTACACTTGCATCAACAAGCATATTATTATATTCCATAATAAAACCACCAACTAATTTTTCATCAATTTTGGTTTCTAATTCAACCTTTCTATAACCGTTTTCTTTTGTTACTTTGTTTACAATTTCTTGCTTTAATTTTTCACTAATTTCAACTGCAGTTGTAATATGTACTTTGTGTATGTCGTTAATTATATTGTATTGATCAATAAAAGCATTCACAATTTCTGGCATGTTAAATTCTCTACCTTTTGTTATAAGTAACTTATTAAACAATGTAGTTATTTCACTTACTTTTCCTTCTGTAATTTTTGTAAGAATTTGATTTTTTTTGTCTGATGAAATAATTGGGCTTTTCATCACTCTAACAAATTCTTTACTGCTTTTACATAAAGCTTGTAAAAACAACATGTCGCTATAAACAGTTTCCAATTCGCCTCTTTCTTGAGACAGGTCAACTAAACTTTTTGCGTATCTATTTGCTAAACGTGGGTTAGGCATTTTTACTAATTATGAATGTTGAATTATAAATTATGAATTAAAATCAAACCATTCATAATTCATAATCCATAATTTCTAATTTAATTTTACAGAATTGGCTAAATCTTTAATGTATTTTTCTTGTTCGCTTTTATTGCTTAGCTCTCTTCTAATAATTTTTTCACTTACTTCAATTACTAAAGCACCAACTTGATTTTTTACATCAATTAAAGCAGCATTTTTTTGTTGTGTGATTGCTTGTTGTGCATCTGAAACAATTTTATCATACTCAGCTTTAGCTTTGTCTTTTGCTTCTGCTATCATTGTATCAGAAGCAGTTTTAGCATCTTTTATCATAATTGCTCGTTCTTCACGAGCACTCTGCAATAAAGCTTCATTCTCACTTTTCAATTGAGACATTTCTGCTTTTACTCTTTCAGCAGTAGCTAATGACTCTGCAATTCCAGATTCTCTTTCATTTAAACTATTTAAAATTGGTTTCCAAGCAAATTTTTTAAGTATTAAGAATACAATTAAAAAAGCAACTAAGTTCCAAAAAAACAATCCAAACTGTGGGGTTATCAAATCCATAAAATCAATTATTAAATGTTTAAAATTTAATTAAACTGCACCTTCGGCCCTTTGCGTTAGATGCAGTTAAATTTGATGACGAACTAATCTTACTATTTAAATACAGCAAGTAATCCAGCAACAGCACCTAAAAGGGCAACACCCTCTACTAACGCTGCAGCAAGAATC
>JAYVBS010000327.1:0-2165 GCA_043750315.1 Chitinophagaceae bacterium | reverse complement strand
TTTCATTTAACGAGGTGACTGAATGTTACAGTATTAGTGGTGAGTTTGATTTTATGCTAAAAGTTGTTGCAGAAAGCATGGAAACTTATTATGATTTTCATGTAAACAAATTAAGTCAGGCCGATAATATTGGTCATGTTCAAAGTGTATTTGTAATGGGAGTTGTGAAAGATACTCATGTTTTGATTTGAGAAAATGATTTCTATCATACATCAAAAACATTAAAATATAATTTTTAGTCGCCTTACATTTGCAACCAAATTTAGGCTAATAATTGTTAGTTTAAAATCATAGCTAAATCGATCAAACCCTCTTTTTATGAATCTTTTTCAAAGTCAATCTACAGAATTTCATCATCGTCATATTGGTCCAAATGAAACTGCTGTAAAAGAAATGTTGAGCACCATTGGTGTAGATAATTTAGATGAATTGATAGATAAAACTGTTCCTGCTTCTATTAGAATGAAAGAAAATTTAGACCTGCCTGCAGCAGTTAGTGAGTTTGAATATTTGAATGATTTAAAAAAAGTGGCACAAGAAAATAAAGTGTTCAAAACATATATTGGTGCTGGATATTATAATTGTATCACCCCAAGTGTTATTCTTCGAAATGTTTTTGAAAACCCAGGTTGGTATACACAATACACACCATACCAAGCAGAAATTTCTCAAGGTCGTTTAGAGAGTTTATTGAATTACCAAACTATGGTAAGCGATTTAACTGGACTTGAATTAGCTAATGCATCTTTATTAGATGAAGCAACAGCAGCAGCTGAAGCTATGGCAATGTTTTTTCATCAAGCCAATAAAGAAAATAAAAATAAATTTTTTGTTGATGAACATGTTTTTGAACAAACTAAAGATGTATTACAAACACGTGCAACACCTATAAATATTGAATTAGTTGTTGGTGATTATAAAGCAGCACAATTAGATGAAACCTATTTTGGAGCAATAGTTCAATATCCAAATAGTAATGGTAACATTGAGGATTATAAATCTTTTATTCAAGCTGTTCATGATGTAAAAGGATATGTAGTAATGGCTACAGATTTATTGGCTTTAACATTATTAACCCCTCCTGGTGAATTAGGTGCTGATGCTGCAATTGGTAACTCACAACGTTTTGGTGTTCCATTAGGTTATGGTGGTCCACATGCTGCATTTTTTGCAACAAAAGATGAATTTAAACGTGGTATTCCAGGAAGAATAATTGGTGTAAGTATAGATGCTCAAGGCAACAGAGCTTTACGTATGGCTTTGCAAACAAGAGAGCAACATATTAAACGTGAAAAAGCAACAAGCAACATTTGTACAGCTCAAGCATTATTAGCAAATATGGCTGCAATGTATGCTGTTTATCATGGTGCTGAAGGATTACGAAATATTGCATTAAGAGTTACTACACTTACACAAGTATTAAGTAATGCTTTAAAAGAATTAGGATTTAAAAATGTTAATCAACATTATTTCGATACAATTTGTGTTGAGGCCGATGTAAATAAAATAAAAACTATTGCAGAAGCGAACCAAGTGAACTTTAAATATTTTGGTGAGCATAAAATTTGTATTTCATTAGATGAAACTACTACTCAAACTGATGTATTAGATATTGTTTATATTTTCTCTGAAAGTTTAGGTAAAAATGAAGCTGAGATTGAATTTAATAGCGATGATCAAATTAGTTGTATTCCAACTTTTGCAACAAGAACTTCAAGTTATTTAACTCATCCAAATTTTACAACACATCATAGCGAAAGTCAAATGATGCGTTACATAAAACAATTAGAAAATAAAGATCTTTCGTTAAATACCAGTATGATTACTTTAGGTAGTTGTACTATGAAGTTGAATGCTGCAACAGAAATGATTCCTGTGAGTTGGCCAGAATTTGCACAAATACATCCTTTTGCTCCACAAGATCAAACTTTAGGGTATAAAAAAATAATTGATGAATTAGCTAATTATTTAAATGTAATTACAGGATTCGATGCTTGTAGTTTACAACCTAACAGTGGTGCTCAAGGTGAGTATGCAGGACTGCTTGTAATTATGGCATACCATAAAGCCAATGGCAATGAACATAGGAATGTTGTGTTGATTCCAACTTCTGCACATGGCACCAATCCTGCAAGTGCAGTAATGGCTGGGATGAAGGTTGTTGT
>JAYVBS010000326.1:0-2169 GCA_043750315.1 Chitinophagaceae bacterium | reverse complement strand
GAATTAGGTCAGCAAATTACCAGTATTAAAATGCAAATGGTAAAACTTTGGAAAAAAACAAATACTGATAAATTTGAAGATGAATATAGTACTATTTTAAAAAGTATTGACAACTCAGTTCAAACAGTAAGAAATATTTCAACTAAATTAAGACCAAGTATTTTAGATGATTTTGGTTTAATAGCAGCTTTAGAATGGCAAATTAGTGAGTTTAAAAAAACAAATCAAACAAAAATTTATTTTAAATATAATATTGATGAGAACGAGTTAACAAAAGAAAATCAGTTGCATTTTTTTCGAATTATTCAAGAGTCATTAACAAATATTAATCGACATGCCAATGCAACTAAAGTATCAATAAATTTAACAACCCTAAAAGATCAAATTTGTTTAGTAGTAATTGACAATGGAAATGGTTTTAAAACTACTGAGCAAACTGATTCATTAGGCTTAGTATTAATGAAAGAAAGAATATTATCGATAAAAGGCACTTTTGAAATTACAAGCATTTTAAAAAAAGGAACAACAATTAAAATTTGTATACCAAGAAAAATAAATAAATTATGAGAATACTAGTTGGAGATGATCATGGAGTAGTAAGAAAAGGCTTAATTCAAATTATATTAGAAGAATTTCCTTTAGCAATTATTACAGAAGCTGCTGATGGAAAAGAAATGAAAGAAATTGTCAAACTAAATAAGTTCGATATTATAATTTCTGATATATCAATGCCCAATAGATTGGGCTTAAATTTCATAACAGAATTTAAACAAGATCAACCATCCACACCTATATTACTATTAACAATGCATGCAGCTGAACAATATGAATTAAGATGTATTCGTGCAGGTGCTTGTGGTTTTTTAAATAAAGAAAGTGCAACTGAAGAATTAATTAAAGCAATAAATTCTTTACTAATTGGTGTAAAATATATTTCTAAAGAAGTTGCAGAAGCAATTTCGAAAACCAAAACAAAGAATTTAAAAAAATTACCTCACGAAACCCTTTCTAACAGGGAGTTTCAAGTATTTAATTTAATGATAGAAGGTAACTCCTCCATTAATATTTCAGAAAAATTAAGTATAGGTCCAACAACAGTAAGTACTTTCAAAAAAAGAGTATTTACAAAAATTGGGGTAAATTCTTTAGCCGAATTAATTCATTATTCTATCGACAACCGCCTACAGTAAAACTAATTTATAAAGTTTTTTAATCAAACATCAATTTATTAATGTGTAAAATATACATTTTAAATAAAACCATTAATATTGCAACTCAATATTAGAAATTATCAATATGAATTTTAGAAGCTACCAAGTACCGTACACAATCAATAATCAATACGCAAAAAAAGCTGCATACTTTTCAATGGAGTTTGCAATTCATCAACCATTAAAAATATATAGTGGTGGTTTAGGGTTTTTATCTGGTTCACATTTAAGAAGTGCTTATGAACTTAATCAAAATATGATTGGTATTGGTATTTTATGGAAATATGGTTATTACGATCAAACCAGAAATCAAGATCAAACTTTAGCACCAGCATGGATGGAAAAAACGCCAACATTTTTAGAAGAAACTGGTATAAAATTTCAAATTGATATTCATGAATCTCCAGTTTGGGTTAAAGCCATGTATCTGAATCCTGAAACTTTTAAAACTGCTCCACTTTTTTTATTAAGTACCGATTTGCCCGAAAACGATCATATCTCACAAACCATTACTCATCGCTTGTATGATGCAAATGTTTCTACAAAAGTTGCACAGTTTATTTTATTAGGAGTTGGTGGAGCTAAATTGATTGATGAATTAGGATTTAAGCCAGATGTGTATCATCTTAATGAAGCACATGGAATTTCTGCTGCATTTTATTTGTTACAAAATAAATATAAAAGTGTAAGCAAACTTAAAGAACATTTGGTTTTTACAACCCACACACCAGAAGAAGCAGGTAATGAAAAACATGATATTTATTTATGCCATAAAATGAGTTATTTCTGTGGTTTATCACTAGACGAAGTAAGAAGATTAACTGGATTAACTGATGATCAATTTAATCATTCTTTAGTAGCATTGCGTTTTGCAAGAAAAGCCAATGGCGTTTCGAAATTGCATGGAGAAGTTAGCAATAAATTATGGGGAAAATACGATGGAATTTGTCCTATTACT
>JAYVBS010000325.1:0-5070 GCA_043750315.1 Chitinophagaceae bacterium | reverse complement strand
TTAATATGCAATAGCTTTTTTCGCTTCCTCTTCCTACCCTTCCTCTTAACTGATGTAATTGGGATAAACCAAATTTTTCTGAACTTTCAATTACCATTACAGAAGCATTGGGCACATCTACGCCAACTTCAATAACAGTTGTAGCTACCATAATCTGTGCTTCTCCTTTCGAAAACTTCAACATATTTTGTTCCTTCATATCTGTTGGCATTTTACCATGTAACATACTAATGTTGAATAAATGTTCAGGAAAAAAGCTTTTTACTTGTTCGTAGCCTTGCATCAAATCTTCATAATTTACTTTTTCACTTTCTTCAATTAAAGGATAAATAAAATAGGCTTGTCTGCCTTTTGCAATTTCGCTTTTTACAAATTCCATCACACTAGCTCTTTTCATTTCATTTCTTGTAACAGTAGTGATAGTTTGACGGCCAGGAGGTAACTCATCCATAACAGAATAATCTAGATCACCATAAGCAGTCATAGCCAAGGTTCTAGGAATTGGAGTTGCAGTCATCACTAAAATATGTGGTGGAACTTTAGCCTTTTTCCAAAGTGCAGCACGTTGAGCAACACCAAAACGATGTTGTTCATCAACCACAACAAATCCCAAATTTTTAAATTGAACTACTTCTTCAATTAATGCATGAGTGCCAACAATAAAATGTATAGTATCATCTAACAATCCTTGTAATATTTCTTTGCGTTCTTTTGTTTTTGTACTACCTGTTAATAATCTTATTTCAATATTGGTATTTTGTAAAAGTTTTGTTATGCTTTTAAAGTGTTGCTGAGCTAAAATTTCAGTTGGAGCCATAATGCAACTTTGATAATTATTATCAGCTGCAATGAGCATAGAAAGTAATGCTACAATAGTTTTTCCACTACCAACATCTCCTTGTAAAAGTCTATTCATTTGATAACCTTTGGCAGTATCAGTTCTAATTTCTTTCAATACTCTTTTTTGAGCATTAGTTAATTGAAAAGGCAAATGATTGTTGTAAAAATTATTGAAATAATCTCCCACTTTTTCAAAAACAACGCCCCTATTTGCTCTGTGTCTTTGCAAACGAACTAATCCTAAACGAACTTGTGCAATAAATAATTCTTCAAATTTCAATCTTCGTATAGCTTCATTATATTCAGTTTCATCTTTTGGAAAATGTGCTGAACGAAATGCAGTTGCTCGATCCATCAATTTTAATTGTTGAATGAGTTTGATAGAAAGATTTTCAGCAATATCAGTTGGCTGAAGTTGAGAAAATAATTGATGTGTAAGTTTTGCAAATCCTCTACCACTAATTCCCTTTGATTTTAATTTTTCTGTTGTGGGATAAACAGGTTCTAAAAATATTTTTCCTCCAGCTTTTTGAGGAACAAATATTTCCATTTCTGGATGAACAATTTGTGATTTCCCATTAAAGAAACTTACTTTACCAAAAATGAGATAATCTGTTCCTTCCACTAAACTTTTTTGAATGAATGAAACTCCTTGAAACCAAGTTAATTCTAACTCTCCAGTTTTATCTTTAACAATTGCAATTAATCTTTTGCCTTTTCCAGCACCAACAACTTCGAAATATAATAATCTCCCAACAACTTGTATGTATTCTGTCTGAAAATTAATATCAGCAATTGTTGCAACATTTGTTTTATCAATATGCCTGAAAGGAAAATGATTCAGTAAGTCATTAAATGTAAATATTTGTAAATCTTTTTTAAGCATATCTCCCCTAAAAGGACCTACTCCTTTTAAATACTCAATTGGAAATTGTAATATGTTTGATGAATTAGTGATATTATAAATTTTTCTTCTAAATTTTGAATGTCAAAAATAGATTATTGATGATTAATTATTTGTAGACTTTAAAGAACTTACATTTACAACTTAAATAAACAAATATGGAAAAACAAAATTTTAAAAACCATGCACGAATGGTTCCAATGTTTCATTATGTAACATTTTTATTAATTCTAGCTTCAATAGCAATCTCAATCTGTTGTATTTTTTCTTGTTGTACTTCTTCATCTTGCTCCACATCCGGTAACTGTTCTGGGTTATATATGCTTTTGACTTCACTTGCATTATTATTTGTTGCTTGGTATGCAAGAGTATTTCCTTTAAAAGCACAAGATAGAGTGATTAGACTAGAAGAAAATATTCGCCACCAACAAATGACTGGTAAAAATTTGCCAGAAGAATTAAAAATGTCTCAAATTATAGCTTTGCGTTTTGCAAGTGATGATGAATGGTTGGCTTTAATGGATAGAGCTATAAAAGAAAATTTATCTGTAAAAGAAATCAAACAAAATATTCAAAACTGGAAAGCTGATTATCATAGAGTTTAATTGTGAAAATATTTTAACTAAAAATGCCACTCAACTGAGTGGCATTTTTTTATTCAATAGTTGAGAATATTAAGCTTTTACACGTTCAACATAATCGCCAGTTTTAGTGTTGATTCTAATCAATTCACCTTCTCCAACAAATAAAGGCACATGAACAGTAGCTCCAGATTCAATTGTTGCAGGTTTGGTTGCTCTTGTTGCAGTATCACCTTTTACTCCTGGCTCACAGTAAGTAATTAATACTACAATTTTTTCAGGTAATTCAGCACCAATAGGAATATCAGTTTCTGTGTTGATTAATACATGAACTTCAGCCCCTTCTTTTAAATAAGCAACGCCGTCAATCATTTCTTCAGCAATAGCAATTTGCTCATAAGTTTCATTGTTCATTAAATTATACCCTTGATCATCTTTATATAAAAATTGGAAAGTCTTTTTTTCTACTCTTACAGGATAAACAGTTTCTCCACTATTCCAAGTTTTTTCAATAGTTCTGTTATTATCAACTCCTTTTAATTTTGCCCAAACTTTTGCAGCTGCTCTTGCAGTTTTATTTTCTCCAAATTCAACTACTGTATATAAACTACCATCTAATTTGAGTACTACTCCACGACTAATGTCTGATGTTGTTGCCATTTAATAAATTTTAAGTTTGCAAATGTAACGATAGATGGCTAAATGAAAATTGTAGAATAAAAGAAATATAGTAAAAATTGTTTTGCTGTTTATTTAATGCTTCTATATTTGCAACCCAATCACAAAAAGGTGAGATGGATGAGTGGCTGAAATCAGCAGTTTGCTAAACTGCCGAACGGGTCAAACTGTTCCGAGGGTTCGAATCCCTCTCTCACCGCACTCAAAAAAAGGTTTAGAATTTTCTAAACCTTTTTTAATTTCTCTCAAAATTTACTACTTACTTTTTTTAACCTACTTTAGTTGAATTAAATCTTAGTATATGTTTTTAAAATTATACGGAATTGCTCTTTGTATCTTTTTTACAATTGATATGTTTTGGCTTGGTTTTATTGCTAAAAATTTCTATAGCAACCAAATTGGATTTTTAATGAAAGAAGATATTAATTGGATGGCAGCTATTATTTTCTACCTAATTTTTATAGTTGGCTTAGTTCTATTTGTAATTGAACCTTCAATTGAAAAGCGATCTTGGAAAAATGCATTATTAATGGGTGCTTTATTTGGTTTTATAAGTTATGCAACATACGATTTAACCAATTTAGCTACATTAAAAAACTGGCCTTTATTAGTTACTATAGTTGATTTAGTTTGGGGTGCATTTATTGCTGCTGCAGTTTCTACTCTAACTTTTTTTGTAGCTAATAAATTAACTTAATGAGTATTTATTTAACCATAGGATTCATTTTAATTTTTTATGTAATAACCTGTTTTATTATTTCTCTAATTCTTAAAAGAAATGATATAGCAGATATTGCCTGGGGTTTGGGCTTTTGCGTAATAAGTTGGAGTGCTTTTATTCTATCAAATTACTCTCCTATTTCATTAGTTGTAAATATTTTAATTACCATTTGGGGACTAAGATTATCACTACATATTTATAATAGAAACAAAGGCAAGCCAGAAGATTTTAGATATTTAAACTGGAGAAATCAATGGAAGAATTTTTATGTTAGAAGTTTTTTGCAAGTGTTTTTATTACAGGGATTATTCCTCTATATTATTTCTTACCCAATAATTTTCATCAATCATTATTCGCCACAAAAGTTTAGTTTATTAACCCTAATTGGAATCTTAATTTGGTTGTTTGGATTTATGTTTGAAACCATTGCAGACTATCAATTAACATTGTTTAAATTATTTCCATCCAATAAAGGAAAAATAATTACTACTGGACTTTGGAAATATTCTCGTCACCCCAATTATTTTGGTGAAGTTGTTTTATGGTGGGGCATTTTTGTAATTGCATTAAGCCTAGAAAATGGCATTTATAGCATTATCAGTCCAATGCTCATTTCCTATTTAATTATTTTTGTTTCAGGCATTCCTATGTTAGAAGAAAAGTATAAAAAAAACGAAGCTTTTAAAGCCTATAAAAAAAGAACAAGTGTATTT
Organism: Chitinophagaceae bacterium; assembly: GCA_043750315.1. Taxonomy (GTDB): domain Bacteria; phylum Bacteroidota; class Bacteroidia; order Chitinophagales; family Chitinophagaceae; genus CAIVPM01. Next base: position 633 of record JAYVBS010000325.1, on the reverse strand, counting down.
TTTCCTCTTCCACCAAAAATCTAATTTCATTTTATAGCAAAAAATAATTTCTTACTCTTTACTTTGTAAGAGATAAAAAAATATGTTACACAAAATCAATCCAACTACAACAAAAGCTTGGCAATTACTTCAAGAACATTATCAAAATCATATGCAACATGAACATATGAAAGATATGTTTAAAGAAGATGAAAACCGTTTTACAAAATATTCTATTCAACAACACGATATATTATTCGATTATTCTAAAAATATCATCAACGATAAAACTCTAGAATTATTAATTCAATTAGCTGAAGAATGTAAACTTAAAGATGCCATAACTGCTCAGTTTAATGGAGAAAAAATTAATGAAACAGAATATCGTGCAGTATTACATACAGCATTAAGAAACAAAAGCAATCAGCCCATTATGTTAGATGGTGAAGATATTTCTATCAACATAAAAAAAGTATTGCAACAAATGGAGAGTTTTTGCAATAAAGTTCATAGTGGAGAATGGAAAGGCTATTCTGGAAAGAAAATAAAATACATTGTAAATAGTGGAATTGGAGGAAGCGATTTAGGTCCGGTTATGGTTACTGAAGCATTAAAACCATATTGGGTAAATGGCATTGAAACTTATTTTGTAAG
>JAYVBS010000324.1:0-11779 GCA_043750315.1 Chitinophagaceae bacterium | reverse complement strand
CAAGTATTTAAAGGCTCCCAAATACAGGTGCCTTTGCCCTTACCATTAGGCAAACTAAAAGCAATTTTATTCACTTCATTTTTTAAAGCTGAGTATTCTACAATAATTACATCTTTATTATACCGTTGTATTAAATTGTTCAAATTATTTTCTAAATCGCTCAAAGTTCCATGCCATTTAGGGTAATAAGATTCTCCAATTACATCAAAATGAACACCTCTTGCAATCATGTTATCAATAAAGAAAACAGATTCGTGATTTTGCCCTCCCAATGCCACATGCAACATAATTTGAACTTTAGGGTCAACATCTTTTATTGCAGCAACACCTGCATTAAATAGTTGTGCAGTTTGATTAATATTTTGAACATTTCCTTCTGGCCAAACTATACCATGATTAATTTCATTGCCAATCTGAACCATATCTGGTATTGTGCCTTGTGCTTTTAATTCTTCTATCACATTTTTTGTATAATCATACAAAGCTTTTTTTAGTTCTGTGAAAGATAAATTTCTCCAAGCTGCAGGTTTGTATTGCTTTCCAGGATCTGCCCAATAATCGCTATAATGAAAGTCTAGTAAAAGTTTTAATCCAGCAGCCTTTACTCTTTTAGCCATTTGTTTAGTGTACAATAAGTTGCAAAATCCTTTTTTGGGCGAATAACCACTATCGGTGGATGGATCATTAAAAATTCTTAATCGTACATAGTTAAATCCATGATCTTTTAAAATTTCAATGGCATCTTTTTCATTTCCTTTATCAGAAAATTTTATCCCTCTAGCTTCTAATTCTGGAAGAAAAGAAATATCTGCACCTAACATTTGATCTACTTTTCTTGGCTTTGCTGCTTCGCCTTTAATTAAATAATTTTCATCGATTAAAATTGCTTTTGCATTTTCTGGATTTACTGTAATAATATCTGTTCCACCTTTATATAAATTTGATGAACTTGCTTCGAATTCAATAAACCCAGATTCTTTAGTACTTTGAATAATGACTTGACATTTTCCATTAAACAAACTTCTTTGCCAAGCACCATCAATACATTTATCAGGTTCATGACTACTAGGATCTCCATTACCAACACCAATAATTTTTCCTGCACCAACAATTTTAAATTGAATCATATTATTGGCATCTGGCACTTCTCTCCCATCTTTATCTACAACAGAAATATTTAAAATAGTTGCATCTTTTCCATCAGCTAAAATTGTTGTTTTATAAGGAGTAACAACAACTTCAATTGGTGAACTAGTTGTTTCTATTTTTGATGAAAGCTTTCTTCCATCTTTGTAAGCAATTGCTTCTAGTTTACCTGGTTCAAAAAGTACTTTCCATTGCAAATGACTATTACGAGGCATATCTTTTTTGCCTAAGCTTTTTCCATTCAAAAACAATTCTACATTGTCAGCATTACTATTTACCCAAACATCAATTTCTTTTTTTGGTTTACCCCATTCGTTTTGATGATTCCAATGTGGTGAAATGTGCAATACATCTTTATTCGTCCACCAACTTTTATAATAATAATAAATATTTTTTGGAAATCCACACATATCCATTATTCCAAAATGTGAATTAATGTTTGGCCATTTAAAAGGGGTAGGTTCACCCCTATAATCAAAACCTGTCCAAACAAATCCTCCTAACCAATAATCGTTTGTTGCAGCCAATTTCCACCAAGTTTCAGCAGTGCTTGCCCACCAAGGTGCAGAAATATCTTGATCTATTAAATACCCTCTTATTGAATCATTTTTTAATACACCTCTAGTTGTTACAGTGCTGCCCATTTCTGTTCCTAGCAAGGGTTGGTTGGGATGATCTTTATGATAATCGGCCACTGCATATTCTCTATAATTAAAGCTACGTACAGGAATTATTTCATTTACACCTTTATAAACATTTGGCACATCAGCAGCATAAGTACAAGTTCTTGTTGGATCGAGTTGTTGCAATTTTTGAATAAAAGTTTGTGCAATTCTTTTGCCATTGCTTTGTGTATGTATCATGCCTTCTTCATTACCAATACTCCACATAAATACACAGGTTCTACTTCTATCTCTCTTTACTAATCTTTCAAATTGATTCATATATTCTGGTCCACTATTCAATAATCTTTGTTCATCCATTACTAACATTCCTAAACTATCGCAAGCATCTAAAAGTTCAGGTGTTGGTGCATTATGACTTGTTCTATAAGCATTGCTCCCCATATCTTTCAACAAACTAATTCTGTAGAATTGTAAATAATCTGGCAAAGCACTACCCACACCTGCATGATCTTGATGATTATTGGTTCCAAGAATTTTTATGTGATTTCCGTTTAAAAAAACGCCATTGGTTTTTATTTCAATACTTCTAAAGCCAAAACGCATTTTTTTTGAGTCGATGAGTTTTCCATTTTCTTTTAACTCTACTACAACTCTATACAAATAAGGATTTTCGAGATTCCATAAAATTGGATTTGTAATCTGTAGAGATTGTTTTAATGTTTTTTCTGCTAAAGAATTGATGAGAATTGATTGTTCATTTGTTGTACTAACAATTGTTCCATCTCTATTAGTCAAATAAGTTTTTATAGAATAATTGAAAGTGGAAAAACCATCGTTCTTTATGGTTGTTTCTACCTGCAAATCAGCAGAATTATTTTTTATTGTAGCATAAGCAAATACACCATCAGTTACAATGTGAGTGTTGGAAAATTGATTCAACCAAACATGTCTGTAAATTCCTGCACCTTCATAAAACCAGCCTTCGTACTGGGTTGCATCAACTCTTACACAAATAACATTGTCTGCATTGTAATTAATAAAATCTGTGATATCGTAACTTTCACCAACATATCCACTTTTATTATTACCTAAATAAAATCCATTAATCCAAATATTTGCATCTCTATAAATACCATCGAATTGTATTTGAAATCTTTGCCCTGAATCTTTTGCATTAACATTAAAATGTTTTCTATACCAGCCAATACTTGTTGCAGGAAATAAACCACCTACAGGTTTGTAGCCATGACTTTCTACATCAAAATTATCTACATTAACAAAGGGTAATTCAACGGCCCAATCGTGTGGTAAATTTATAGTTCGCCATAAACTATCATTAAACCTAATATTAGCTGGTGTTCCAATGGCATTGCCAGATTTAGAAAAAATTGTTTTTATGCTATAATTAAAATCTTTTTCGGGGTTTGATGCATTTCCTAATGCAAATTTCCAACCATCATCTAAACTTAATTTCTGCCTTTGGCTTAATGCTTTTATTGAAATGAAAAAAGTAATGATTACTAATACAAAAAATGAAAATACTTTGTTCATAAAAAAAATTATACTAATTAAAACACAACTTAAATGAAACCACTGAATTTATCATTAGGTTTTATAAAAATGCATATAAGAAGCAGTGATTTTAAAAGATTCTAATTTGGAATGGTGACCTCAATACTGGTTCCTTTATCCTTTTCACTTTTAATTTGATAAGTACCTCCTAAAATGTTTGCTCGTTCTTTCATACCAATAATTCCTAATGTTTTCTTAGTAGGAAGTGTATCTATATTAAATCCAATACCATCATCTTCAATCTTAAGTATAATATTATTTTCACTATTAAAAATTTGAATGGAAACATTTTTCGCTTTTGAGTGTTTGGCTATATTAGTGAAGGACTCTTGAATAATTCTGTATAAGGTAGTTTTAACCTCATCTATAATTTCAATGTGATTTACATTATAACTATAATTTGTTTTAATATTCGATCTTATTTCAAATTCTTTATAGTATTGTTCTACTGCAACATCTAACCCAAAATCAGATAAACTGTATGGACGTAGGTTGTGAGAAATTTTTCTAACAGATTTTATCATTTCACTAATTAATTCTAAAACATCATCTATTTTCTGTTGAATTAGTATATCAGATTTGTTTAATTTTTTATTTAACCAAGCAATATCCATTTTCATTGCTACTAAATATTGACCTAATTCATCATGAATTTCTCTCGAAATAATTACACGTTCTTCTTCTCGAATATTTTGTAAATGATGGGTTAATTCTCTTACAGAATTGTATGATTTTTCTAGGTCTAGTTCAATTAATTTTCTTTGTGTTATATCTGAAGTAACTGCTAATAAAGCAGTAATTTTTCTTTCTTTATTATAGAATGGTACCGCATGGCTTTCAAGCCATCGATGTGTTCCTTTAAATCCAATTATTTCAAATTGCAAATGAACTGTTTTTCCGTTAAAAACTTCTTTAATTGATTTATTAAAATTAGTTTGATATTCTTTTTTTAAAATCCCAACAATTGGTAAATTTAAAATATCATTTAAACAATTCGCTTCAACCATTTCTAAGCCTTTAATATTCATATCCAATACCTGTCCATCTTTATTCAACAATTTTATACATTGAGGTTCTGTATCTAAAATTGTTCTTAAATGATTTTGGCTTTCTTCTAATTTATGTTCAATTTCTTTAAGGTGTGTAATATCCATCATATTACCCATAGTTTTTATAGGCACACCCTCTTCATTTCTTACATAATAAACTCTATCATAAATATTAATATATTGATTATTTTTAGCCAAAAATCGATATTCGCATGTAAATATATTTTCCTTTGCTTCAGAATTTTGGTGATGAATTGTTTTAATTTTTTCTCTATCGTCTGGGTGAACTCGTTTTAACCATTCCACTTCATCTGGCACTGGGTCATTAATAGTTAATCCATATAAATTTTGATGAATTTCATTTGCCCATAATTCACCAGTAATTAAATTATTCTCCCAAAGTGCTTCATTTGTTGCTTTACTAATTAAATTAAACCTTTCATTAAAAACAAGCATACTTTCAGTAATTTCTTTTCTTTCTGTAATATCACTAAAAAAAATAGAAAGTGCATTTTCAGTAGGATAGATATTATATTCGAACCATTTTTTAAAAGGTGGATAGTATGATTCGAAATGAACATGCTTTTTTGAATTTAAGGCTTGTATACAGCAAGTGTGAAAAATATGACCCTTAACTTCGGGATATTCTTCAAGCATATTTTTTCCAATTAATTCGGTTGGGTTACTATTTAATACTTCTGCTGCAAAACTATTTACATACCTATAACACCAATTATCATCTAATGAAAAAAATCCTAAATTAACCCTATCTAGATTTGTTTTTATTTGTAATTCGCTTAATGATTTTTCTTGTTCTTTCTGATTAATAACAATTACTCCTTCTCGAACAATAATAAAACAAGCAATCATAAAAATTAACATCATAATACCCAAACCAACTTCGGTGCTATAATATCCCATTCTTTCACCCCAAAGGCTAACCCTGCCAATAAAAAAAATAAGAAAAAAAACAAATAATAAATATTTTCCACTAACTCTAGAAACATTGGTTTGCTCTAAAAACACACCTAATATTTTCTTTTGGGGGTTTAGCTTTAATAACAAAAAAGATAATAAAAGCAAACAAATTGTTGTTTGAATAGCAATTGATGAAAAGCCTATTATGTATTGCATTTTTCCAATTCCATAAGTATATCCAATAAAAAAAACAGCTGCAATAAAAAATGTGATTGACGCTAAAATTTCACTGATTAAATGAAGAGATTTTTTTGAAGAAAATAAGAATAAAATTGAAAAATTTAACAAAACAAATTCTATTGAAGAAATGTGTACGCTTATTTTAGGATCTATAACAATGCCTAAAACCCTTAACTGTAGTATATCGGTTTTAGTTAAACTATTTATTACAGTTGATACACCTAGGAATAGAAGAATACATAATATAGCTATCGACGTTTTTTTAAACTTGTTTACTTCTTTTAAATAAATAACAAATGATGATAAAATCATTGCTATAGCTGAGATAGGTAACATTTTTATCCAAAAATTACTCGAGCTAAAATTTTCTAGAATTTGAATATCAAATATCCAACCAAATAATGTAATAGAGCAAATGGTAACCGTACAAAAAATAATATAATTATTTTGTGAGGTTCTTTTGAAGAATTTTAAAAAACTGTTGGGCATGAGTAGTTTCTGTATTTCGATTAAATAAATAATCGTATTAAAGGTAAAAGAAATTTTTACTTTCCGATACAGAATTTAGAAAAGATAAAATCTAATTGTTCATCATTGGTAACTTGGCCTGTAATGGTTCCAAGATAATGTAAGCTCTGGCGAATATCTAATGCCAATAAATCGCCAGGAATATTATCCTCTAACCCTTGTTGAATATCAATTAAAGAAGATTGTAGTTTTTGCAAAGCATCTACATGTCGTGCATTGGTAACAATAATATTTTCAGTATTAATATTTCCTTTTATTGATTTGGTTAGTAATGCAGATTTTATTGAATCAATATTTTCATTCTGTTTTGCAGAGATAAATATGGTTTCGTTGGGTAATTGAACATCTTCTTTAATAACACTATCCATTTTATTTGCAATTAAAATAAAAGGTTTATTTAAAGTTTGTAACCAATTAATATCATTTGTAAAATTATCTTTACTAGTTAAATCTATTAAGTATAAAATTACATCTGCTTGATTCGCTTTCTCTCTACTTTTTCCAATTCCAATAGTTTCAATTTCATCGGTAGTGCCTTCTCTAATTCCAGCAGTATCCATCATTCTAAATAAAACACCATTTATGTTGATGACTTCTTCAATTGTATCTCTTGTGGTTCCTGCTATTGAACTTACTATGGCTCTATCTTCATTTAATAAAACATTTAGCAATGTTGATTTGCCAGAATTTGGTTTGCCAATGATAGCCACTTGAACTCCATTTTTAATTACATTACCTAATTCAAAAGAATTTAATAATTGAGTTGTTGCAGTTGATATTTCTTTTATTAAATTTTTGAAAGTTGTTCTATCGGCAAACTCAACATCTTCCTGACTAAAATCTAATTCCAATTCTATTAATGCAGAAAATTTAATGAGTTCTTCTCTTAACACAGATAATGAATTTGAAAATCCACCACGAATATTTTTTAAAGCAGTATTTCTACTTGCTTCTGTATTGCTTGCAATTAAATCTGCAACTGCTTCTGCTTGTGCTAAATCTAACTTACCATTTAAAAAAGCACGTTGTGTAAATTCACCAGGCTTTGCTAAACGAGCACCTTTTTGTGTTAGAACTTCTAATATTTTTTCTTGAATGAAGGGTGAGCCATGACAACTAATTTCAACTACATCTTCGCCAGTATATGATGTTGGGTTTTTATATATTGAAACTACAACCTCGTCTAAAACAACATTTTCATTTTTTAAAACACCAACATGAACTGTATGTGTTGGCTGTTGATTTAATTTTTTAGAGGCAAATAAATCATCAACAATAGCAATAGCTTTTTTCCCACTTAATCTAATTACAGCAATTGCACCAATACCTGGTGCAGTTGCCAATGCAACAATTGTATCGTCCCAACCTGTTAAACTACCTTGCATTTTTATTATTTGAAATAGCGAAAGTATGGCTAAAATAAAAAGTCCTGCTAAATTTTAGCAGGACTTAATCTTTTATAACTTTCAAGTACTAATCTTCAGTAATTATGAAAGTAATTCTTTGTTTTTTTCTACTTTTTACTTGAATACCATTTTGTACTCCAGGTTTCCATTTTGGACCTCTTTTAATAACACGAATAGCTTCTTCAATTGTTCCATAATCGTTTCCTCCAATTGGTATAGCACCAGAAACAGTACTGATGTTTCCTTCTTTATCAACAGTAAAAGAAACTTCAACAGTATATCTACCAGAAGGTGCACCATTATCTTTTGGTACTTCACTATTTAGATTACGTTGCAAGTATTTATTCCAAGCGTCTTGACCACCAGGAAACTCAGATTCAATTTGTACAGATGTAAATAATTGATCATAATCCTCTTCTACTTTAACAGGTGCAACCCCTGTTGAAGATTCAACTGGTGCAACAATTCCTTTATCCTTATCTCCAACTTGATTGATAACCCCAATCTTTGTTTCCTCAAGTTTTTCAACCTCAGGTGGTTTTTCATCTGGTTTTACTTCCTCATCTTTTACAATTTTAGGAGGTGTAAACCTAGTAATCTCAACTTTTGGTGGCTCTGGTTTTGGAGGAGGAGGTGGTGGTGGTGGCTCTGGTTTTTTCTCTTCCTGAGCCAAATTTTCTAAATTAACATCTGCTATAATTACACTTCCTTTTTGTGTTTGACCTCCTAAAAAAGTGTTTGCAACAAAGAAAAGTACACAAACAGCAACGGTAAATATTAAAGCAAATTTTATACGTTTATTGTAAGTTTTACGTAACTCATAAGCTCCATAGTCTTTATTTCTTCCTTCGAAGATGATATCAAGAATATCTGATTTAAGTATTTTATTAACTTCCATGATATATTTTTTCTTTTGAGATGCTAAAGAAATTTATTTTCCATAAATGAATTAATTAGGAGAGGCTAACTCTGATTTTTCTACTAATTGTTCTTCTATGTCGAATACTTTTACTAAAGCATATCGTTTAATAACATTGATTTGCATTTCATCTAAAATATCAACAACATTTTTATAAACACAGCCTCTAGTTGGTTTAATTACAATTACTAAATCATCAATGTTTGTTGATGCTTTTTTTCTAAGAATCACATTTCTAATACCATCTTCACCCACTCCAAAATTTGATGATTTAAAGTTTGATGCATCGGGAGCTAATATCCCTTCGTAATAAAAAACGTTATTATCCTTGCCTAAAAGCAATGTTAAAGCACCACTTTCTTTGGCTTTATTTTGTTCTTCTGGCTTCTCAGTATCCTTAGGCAAATACAATTTCATTGCTGTTGGATGACTCATGGTTGTTGTAAAAATAAAAAATGTTATCAACAAAAACCCAAGATCCACCATGGGTGTTAAGTCTACCCTTGTAGAAAGTTTTTTTCCTTTTTTTACGCCGGGTCCTTTTTTATGTTTTCCACCGGACGACGAGGTATCCATTTCTGCCATTGCGTATTTTTTTTAAATTAAAAATTATTCTTCTAGTTTAACACCTTGATCTCTTAGTTTAAAATACTCAGAACCAGCAGGAACTGCTTCGGGATTGGTAATCATTTGAAACTTCATAAAATCATTTTTCTTAAACGATTCAATTACTGCTTCAAAAGATGGATATTTTGAATTGTTATCTCCCTTAACATAAAGGTTATTCAATTTCAATCCTTGATATGCAGATGCGATTAATTGCATCCACTCAACCATTTCATTATTTCCTTTGGTAGTATCTACTGGAATACCTGGAAGCATATCACCTTTTTTCTGACTTTCATCGAGAGCTAAAAAAGATTTTAATGAACTAAAAGATGTTCCAAAAAAAGATGCTTTTTTGAAAGCATTTACATCTACCCCTAAGTTCCTAGTAGTATTTAATGTATTGGCAATAAATTCTTTCTTCTCAACGTCATCCATTGATATAAACACTTTACCGTTTGCATCAATTGTTACAACAACAAAATCTTTTTCTTCTGCAGGTTTAGCTGATACTGAGTTAGGTGTAACTACAGTTATAGCTTCTTCAGGTTTAAATTTTGTTGTAAGAATAAAGAAAGCCAATAAAAGAAATGCTACATCACACATGGCTGTCATGTCAATGACGGTACTTTTTCTAGGCAATTTTGCTCTTCCCATTTTTCTTATTATTGGTTATATGAATTAGATTCAGATCTTAACAAATTCCACAAACTATTTTTATTATTTATAGTTTGCAGCAAAACTTTGTGTTAATGTAAACCCACTTTCATCAATTCCATAAGTTATAGAATCAATTCTTGTAGTAAACATATTATAACAAATAATAGCAACAGCAGACGTACCAATACCTAATGCAGTATTATATAAAGCTTCTGAAATACCTTTAGAAAGTTCAGATGCAGCAGCACCGCCACCACCTTCATCACCCAAGGCAGAGAAAGATTTAATCATCCCAATAACCGTTCCTAATAAACCTATCAAAGTAGCAACAGAAGCTAAAGTTGATAAGAAGACTAGATTTTTTTCTAACATTGGTAACTCAAGTGCAGTAGCTTCTTCAATTTCTTTCTGAATATTTAATACTTTTTGATCGGTATCTAATTCTGTATTCGAAATCATTTCTTTGTATTTACGTAATCCAGATTTCATAACATTACCAACACTTCCTTTTTGTCTATCACATTCAGCTAAAGCTTTATCAACTTCTTTATTTGCTAAATTAAATTGTACTCTTCTAATAAATTCATTGATATCTCCAGAACCTTTTGCTTTGGTAACTGTTAAATATCTTTCTACCACAAAAGTTACAACAATTAAAAAGCAACTAATTAAGAAAGGAACAATAATTCCACCTTCATACATTCTAATTAATGCACCTTTTGGTCCTTGATGATTTGGCCAAAACCAATGACTTGGATCTGGATCTGGTTTAGCAAAATTACCTGCAGAACCTAATAGTATTCTCCAAATGAAGAATCCTAAAATGATACAAACAATAGGGGCAATCCAAGAAATTGCATTTCCTGTTTTTGGAGAATTCACTGTTGCAGATTTAACTGCAGATGGTTTAATTTCGGCCATAATACAATCGATTTTTAGTTAAAAAATTGTTTTTGTTAATTTTTGAGATGGCAATTCTACATAAAAAATGAATGAAAATGCAATTCTTGTCTAAAAAATATTAATTTCTTTAAAAATAAAATCAAATTCTAAAGAGTAATATGAATTGAATAATGGCCTTAAAACTGATTTATACATCTTTTTTTTTACCAAACTTAAAAATGAATTTTAACTTGTTTCTTTGTGGTAGAAGAATTCATTGATGCAAAAAGATAAACAACTAGAAAAATTTAAAGATCTATTTAACCAATTAAATGTACAACAACAAAAAGCTGTTGATGCAATTACTGGAGTAATTATGGTTATTGCAGGGCCTGGTACTGGAAAAACACAAATCTTAAGTGCAAGAATTGGAAAAATATTATTAGAAACTGATAATCTACCTCAAAATATTTTATGCTTAACCTATACCGATGCTGGTACTTTTAACATGCGTAAAAGATTGTTGGAGTTTATTGGTCCAGAAGCCTATAAAGTAAATATTCACACCTTTCATTCTTTTTGTAACGATCTTATACAAGACAATCTAGACTTATTTAATAAGAGATCTTTAAATCCCATTAGTGATTTAGAAGAAGTTGCACTATTTAAGGAACTCATCAATAATTTCAAAAAAGACAACCCTTTAAAAAGATATAGGGGCGATGTGTATTATGAAATTTACAATCTTAAAACTTTATTCAATGCCATAAAAAAAGAAGGATGGACAAAAGAATTTTTGTTAGAAAGAATTGAAAATTATTGCAATAATCTACCATTCGATGATCAATACATTTATAAAAAAGCTTATAAAGGTTACAAAGCTGGCGATGTTAAACAACACTTAATTGATGAAGAGTTGGCAAAAATGGAAAAGCTGAAAGCTGCTGTAAATGAATATGACAACTACGTTAACTTAATGCATGAAAAAAGCTTGTACGACTTTAATGATATGATCAATTGGGTGATTAAAGCATTTGAAACAAACCCTCATTTATTAGAAGAATATTCCAGCAGATTTAATCATATTTTGGTAGATGAATATCAAGATACCAGTGGTACACAAAACAAGATTATTGAACTTTTATTTGAACCTAATTATACCGAAAGCATTTTTGTTGTGGGTGATGATGACCAAAGTATTTATAGGTTTCAGGGTGCAAATGTTGA